>QILJ01000124.1 GCA_003233295.1 Ignavibacteria bacterium
TGATGTATCAATCTCTGAAAAGGCTCATTGGAATTAACTAAACCTATGTCATGCAAAAACTTGTGAATGAATCTTGCATAAAGCAAGTGCATTGTAGCGTGTTCTGCTCCGCCCACATACATCCCAACCGGAGTCCAGTCGTCTGCCAGTTTTGTATCGAACATTGCATCGGAAGCGGTCGGATCGAGATAGCGCAGGTAATACCATGACGAATCGACAAATGTATCCATTGTATCGGCATCACGGTGTGCTTCACCGCCGCATTTCGGACAAGCAGCGTGAATGAATTCCTTATTGCTTGCCAGCGGAGATCCGCCGTCCGGTTTGAAATCAACTTCGTAAGGAAGCTCAACAGGGAGCTGTTCTTCCGGAACCGGAACCTCGCCGCACTTATCACAATAAACTATCGGAATCGGCGTTCCCCAATAACGCTGACGCGAAATCAGCCAGTCACGTAATCGGTAATTAATTTTCTTTTCACCAAGACCTTTTTCCGTAAGCCATTCTGTAATTTTTTCTTTACCGATATCGCTTCTTAACCCGTTAAACTCGCCGGAATTTATCATTGTACCAACTCCGGTATAAGCTTCTGTTAAAGGAGCATCTTCATCGGTTCCGTCTTCAAGAATTACTTTTCGAATGGGCAATTTGAATTTTGTCGCAAATTCAAAATCGCGTTCATCATGTCCCGGTACTGCCATAACAGAGCCTGTCCCGTAGCTGGCAAGCGCATAGTCGGCAATCCAGATCGGTACTTTTTCGCCGTTAACGGGATTAATAGCATAAGCGCCAATCGGCACACCGGTTTTTTCTTTAACCGTTGAAGTCCTTTCAATTTCTGATAATGACTTGATCGAATCAATATATTTATTAACTTTTTCTCTGTACTCGTCTGTTACCAATTCCTGAACAAGTTCTAACTCCGGAGCCATAACCAAATAAGTTACTCCAAATAATGTATCGGGTCGGGTTGTAAAAACTTTTATTTCTTTATTGTGACCATCAACTTTAAAAGTAACTTCTGTTCCAAAACTTTTTCCTATCCAGTTTTCCTGCATTAGTTTCGTTTTTTCAGGCCAGTCTATTTTCTTCAAACCTTCGAGCAGATCATCGGCATAATCTGTTATCTTGTAAAACCATTGAGTTAAAGCTTTCCGTTCAACCATAGTATTACAGCGTTCGCAAGTACCATCTGTCTGTACCTGCTCATTAGCCAGAACCGTTTGGCAGGAAGGACACCAGTTGACAGGCGCATTTTTCCTATATGCCAAACCCCTTTTATAAAGCTGGAGAAAAAGCCATTGATTCCATTTATAATATTCCGGCACACAGGTCATTAACTCGGCATCCCAATCGTACATGCAGCCCATTGTTTTTAACTGCTCACGTATATCATCAATATTCTTGAATGTACTGTCTTGCGGATGAATACCGGTTTTGATAGCATAGTTTTCTGCCGGGAGCCCGAATGCATCATATCCCATCGGCTCGAAAACATTGTAGCCTAGTAATTTTTTGAAACGCGCCCATGAATCTGTCGGCGCATAGTTATACCAATGTCCTATATGAAGCTTAGAACCTGATGGATAAATGAACATGACCAATGTATAGAGAGCTTTCTCTATATCGGTTAGATCGGTTTTGTGTGTCTTATTCTCTTCCCAGAATTTTTGCCACTTCTTTTCACTTTCTGCAAATGGATATTTCATTTTTTCTTCATATAATTTTAAATAGTTTGTAAAAATATCAAAATAGAATTGGTTAGGCAAGGAAAGGAATATGGTACTAAATTGCGGTTAAATAAAATCAATAATATTATTTAACGAAGAAGAATTAATTTGACACGAATATGTTTTTTATTTAAGTTGTAGTTAACCAATCACGAAGGGAAATATTTCTGCCTATGAATTAAGACTACCGTTTCACACAAACAAATAGTAAGGTAGTATTATGCGTTCATTCATTTTGGCTCTTTTCCTTTTATTCGCAGCAAACATCATCGTTCCGCAAAATGTAAAACTTCGGGATAATTCAAATCAATATGATTTTGTGATCATCACCATCGATCAATTTGTCCCGGCTTGTGAGATCTTCAAAAATCACAAAGAAAATAATCAAGGTCTAAAAACACTTGTCACAACAAGGAATCAAATATTATCCGAATTTAACGATTCATTACTTACCCAAGATAATATACGCGACTTTATTAGTTATGCCGGTACAAATTGGATGGCTCCTAAACCGATATACTTTATGTTCGCGGCAGACATTGATAGTATTCCAAATTTTTCATTTGAATCCATACCAGGTTATGAAGATACCGATACTGCAAGATCTGATTATTTTTATGGCATTAATGTCTTAACTTTTCTATTGGAAGAATCTCTGCAAGAACTGAGAATGAATTAACCGATTATTTCAATAAGGTTATTAACTACGAAAATGATCCGCAAGTTTATCCTTGGAATAACAATGCTCTATATCTAGCTGATGATGGTAAAACATCATATAGTGATGACGGCAAAATTTTTGAACGTTCTACATTTGATTTAGCTGAAAATGTTCCGGGTTTTATCAACAACAAATTTATTTTTGAATCTGATACTTCCGAATATTTTGGAACAACCGATTCAATAATTAATTATATAAATAATGTAGGCGTATCAGCTATTTATTTTTCTGGTCATGGGAATGATTCAATCTTTACTCATGAAAGATTTTTTACTATACATGATGTTGCTAAATTACAAAATACAAATAAGCCATTCTTTGTGAGTATTATTTACAATACTTTCAGCAGAACCGAACATACTTCAATGATGGATCAAATGTTATTTTCTAAATCAGGTGCAATTATTGGAATGGCATCTGTTGGAATAGCATATATGTCAATAAATGAACGTATTAACACAAGTATTTGGAGATATTTATATACCGAAACGTCTATCGGAGAAAACTTTTTGACTTCTTCTGCCAATGAAACAACCAAGTGGGAAAACCGTAAGTATAATATTTTTGGTGACCCGACTATTACTCTAAAATTTGACCCGTTAGCTTCGACAAAACCAATTAACAAAGATATTCCTAGTGATTTTGCACTGTCACAAAATTATCCTAATCCGTTTAATCCGAGTACGACAATTAATTATTCAATACCACGTAGCACAGAATACTATTCTGTGCAACAAACCACATTAATCTGTGCAACAAACCACATTAAAAGTTTATGATGTTTTGGGACGTGAAGTAGCAACATTAGTAAATGAACAGCAATCCCCGGGAAATTACGAGGTGATTTTCAATGCTGTTAATCTACCTAGCGGAACATACTTTTACCAATTAAATGCGGGCACTTTTGTGCAGACAAAGAAAATGCTATTGATCAAATAATATTCGGGGCAAGTCTTGTCATGAAAAATGGCAGGGCTTGTCCCTGATGAAATTTATTATAAATTTTACTCACCCAAAGTAGCGACCATTATTGCTTTAATGGTGTGCATTCTGTTTTCAGCTTCATCAAATACAATTGAGTGTTCCGATTCAAAAACATCTTCAGTGACTTCCAATCCATCCATGCTGTATTTTTGATATATCTCCTCACCGAGAGTTGTTTCTCTGTTATGAAATGCCGGTAAGCAGTGCATGAATTTTACATCCGGATTTCCGGTCAGTTCAATTGCTTTCATATTCACTTGATACGGTTTCATCAGTTTTATTCTCTCTTCCCAAGCATCTTCCGGTTCACCCATTGATACCCAAACATCGGTATAAAGGAAATCAACTCCTTTCACTCCCTCTTCAATATCACTGGTAATTGTAACTTTTGCGCCGGAATTTTCTGCTATTTCTCTGCAGAGTTTTACTAGCTCTTCATCTGGTAAAAACCCTCCCGGAGCACAGAGCCTTACATCCATACCCATCATTGCCCCGCCGACCAAAAGAGAATTTCCCATGTTGTATCTTGCATCGCCTAGATAACAGTATGCGGCTTCATTGAGCGG
>QILJ01000434.1 GCA_003233295.1 Ignavibacteria bacterium
CCGGCTTAGACCAAATTGAAAAAGACGTTCATCACAGATTAGATCAATGCAGAAGTATTTCTAATGGAGTAATCAACCGTTCGCTTCAAGCGGTTCAACTAAATATTGATAATTCTGATCTAGCTGATGATGAAATAGCTTTGACTGTTTACAATCCTACACCATATAGCAGAAGTGAAATTGTTACGGCGGTTTTTGATCTTCCGTTGAGAAGCGGCTTTAAGAATTATACAATTGTTGACAGCGCTACCGGAGAGAAAATCTTATTCCAGGAAGAAGCAAGATATGAGCATGCTGCAATTGTACGTCACCTTGGTGATGCAACAATGGAAATGCCTTCGCTCCGAGTACATGCACATCTTCAGTTGGATAATATCCCGGCGCTTGGGTATAAATCATTAGTCGTAAAGTCTGCGAAAGAATTTCACTGGAATTTCAAATCTCTGGTCACCGGACAAAACAAAATGGAGAATGATTTCGTTTCTGTTATTGTAAATGAGAATGGAACCCTTGATATTACTGATAAATCAACGGGACATATTTATGAAGGGCTGCATTATTTTTCAGATGACGGCGAAGTCGGTCATGCATGGCGTCACGTTCCACCGGCTTATGATAGAGTGATCACAACTTTGAACTCAACTCCTAAAATTGAGTTCACGTTATGCAGTTACACATTCGATTCAAATCCCAATAAGAATGGACGAAGGGAAAGGGGATTATGTAAGGAGATTAGATGCCGATGGTGACGATGCCGGCAGATCAACAGAAACAAGAGAGATGCAAATACGTTCTGAGTTTACCCTAACAAAAAATTCAAAAGGTGTTTCGGTTAAAACAACATTTGTTAATAATTGTGAAGATCATAGACTCAGAGTGATGTTCCCAAGTTACATCAATTCAAAATACTCCTATGCAGAAGAACCGTTTGATGTTATTGAACGTGAAATTGATAGAGACGATAACAGCCCTTGGGCAAATACGTGGAACCCGACTCATCCGCATCAAAGATTTGTTGATGTTAGTGATGGTAAAGTTGGTTTGGCAGTTATTAACGATGGCTTACGCGAATATGAAGTTACCGATAATGAAAGCAGAACAATAGGGATAACACTTCTGCGTGCATTTGAAATTGCGCTTGCCACTGTTGCCTGGAAGTGGGAACGTCATCCTGAAATGAAAGGCTCACAGTCACTCGGCGATCACGAGTTTAATTATTTTGTTTTTCCTCACGAAGGCGATTGGGACGAAGGCAGAGTAATGCAGCAAGCTGATTACTTTAATGTTCCGATCGATGTTGCGCAAGCCGGACCTCATGAAGGGAGCTTGCCGAAATCGTTTAGCTTTATTGAACTAGTTGGTGAAGGATTGATGCTTTCATCAATTAAAAAAGCCGAGGAATCTGATAGTATTATAATTAGAGTTTACAATCCAACCAAAAGAATAATCGGTGGTACATTGAAATTGTTCAAAGAGCCTTCGAAAATTAATCTCCTCAATTTGAATGAAGAGATTATTAGCGGAGACCAATTAGAGTTGGCGAAAAATGAAATCTCATTCAAAGCTGGAGCTAAAAAAATAATTACACTAGAAATTAAATTTAATTAATATAAATACGGAGAACTTATATGACAAACATGGTTAATGAAGGAAAAGGAAAAAAAGTTCATGTAATATCTAATACTCACTGGGATCGTGCTTGGGTATATCCATTTAATGAAACAAGATTATTACTCATCGAGTTTATGGATAACTTACTTGAACTTTTAGAAACAGATCCGAAATTTCATTCTTTTTTATTGGACTCACAGACTATTGCAGTTGAAGATTACTTGGAATTCAGACCGGAGCGAAAAGAGCAGATCAAAAAGTTTGTTAAAGCCGGTAAACTTATTGTCGGTCCTTGGTATAATTTGCCGGAAGAATATATTGTTAATGGTGAATCTCTTGTTAGGAATTTAGTTGTTGGACATAGACAAGCGGAAGAACTTGGGAAAGTAAGTAAGATAGGTTATACTCCGTTTTCTTATGGACAAACATCACAGATGCCACAAATTTATAATGGATTTGATATAGATACAATTATTTTTTACCGAGGAATAAATACAAAGAAGGCTGAGTTTGTTTTAGAAGGTCCGGATGGTTCGCGTGTACTTGGTTGTCGCTTTGGAGCTTTGTCTCGGTTTAGTTATTACTTTTATGTTTACCGTATGGCAAAGTTTGGTATGGGACGTGATGAGTGGTGGTATGATTGGGATAGAGGAACTTTACCTTTTAGATTAAACAATGAAAATCATCCACACTCACATTATTATCCTTTGGATGTTCAGCAAGAAAGTTTGGATATGAGTGTACTTCCTAAACAAGTTAAAAAGCTAATTGATGATGAAAGCGAGCATTTTACCACATCACATATCGCTTGTATGCAGGGATTTGACTGCTCATCACCTGACCCGAACGAATCGTTACTTGCAGAAGAATCGAACAAGGTAGCAAATGAACTTGGTCATGAACTTTATCTGGACTCTTTAGAAAACTTCATGAATGAGATGAGAAAAGAGATTAAGGATCCTGAAGTTTTATATGGTGAAAGCCGCAATCCTGGTGCAACGGGTAAATGGACAAATTTGATGGGTGATGTGCTTTCAAGCCGTACAAAAATCAAAAGGAGAAATGCACAAGGTGAAGTTGCATTGCAGCGGTATGCAGAACCTTTTTCTGCACTTGGATGGTTAGTCGGCGGCGAATATATGAAATCATCACTTGATATGACCTGGAAATATCTGTTGCAGAATCATCCGCATGATAATATCTGTGGTGCCGGTATCGATCAAATGGAAAAAGATATGATGTATCGCTTTGACCAGACAGATATTCTTTCCAATGGTGTTATGCGTCGTGCATCGTGCATTATCTGCAATTGTTAAACAGATTGACAACAATGATATAAACATCAACGAAGCTGTTATAACTGTGTTTAATCCGTCTCCATTCTCCAGAACCGAAGTTGTAACTTTTGCAATTGATTTGCCGGATAAATCTAAGTATAAAGGATTTTCTATCAGAGATGCTGAAGGCAATGCTATATCTTACACACAAACCGGAAGCGAATCGTATGGAACTCTTGTAAGAAACTTGCAGGATATTTCTTTGCAGCTTCGTTCTCAACGAGTTCAGCTAAGCGCTGAGTTCACTGGTATTCCCGCTTTTGGATACAAAACATATCTTGTAAAAAGAGAAGATGAAAATGTCGGATCGGTAGGTGTAAAGCTGAATAATGCTTATGTTGAACCGGTTATGGAAAATGAATTCATCAAAGCATTGATCAATGAAGATGGAAGTTTGGATATTCTGGATAAGAAAACCGGACAGAATTTCGCAAATATGAACTATTACGAAGAAACCGGCGAATCCGGTAATCCTTGGATTCACATGTTTCCCGAAGAAAATCAGACATTTTTAACATTGGGAACTAAAGCTGAGATCTCTCATGTTGAATCAAGTGAATTTTTAACAAGATTCAAAGTGACTAATGAATTAACTATTCCTGTCGGATTAGAAGGAAATTATCGAAGAAGCGACGAAACTGTTAAAATGATAATTAACACAACTTATATATTACGAAAAAATCAGCCGTTTGTTGAAGTTCATACAAAAATCAACAACAATGCCGAACAGCATAGAGTACGTGCAATGTTCCCAACAAAATTGGATGTAAAAGTTTCTGCTGCCGAAGCTTCTTTCGATGTAATTGAGCGTGCCATTGTTGTACCGGAATCAAGTCCGTATTATGGTAGACCAAACCCTCAATATCCAATGCACCGCTTCGTTGATATGAGTGATGGAAATGTCGGACTTGCACTATTCAACGACGGAATCAGAGAATATGAGTCTATTGTTGATGATGATAGAACTTTAGCAATAACACTTTTCAGAGGTTTCACTGCAACTCAATCACCGGTAATTGATCAATGGGATGTTTATCCTTGGATGAAATTATCACAATCTTTGGGCGAAAACGAATGGAAATATGCAATTATGCCTCATTCCGGTAACTGGGAAACAGGTGATGTTTATCGTGAAGTTGAAAGATTCAACTTGTCTTTTGAAACCGGTCAATCTGGGAAAGGCGGTGGAAATTTACCGAAATTAATGAGCTTTATTTCAATTGAACCTAAGGAAATTGCTCTAAGTACTTTGAAACGTGCGGAGAAAAGAGATTCTCTCATTTTAAGATTGTTTAACCCGACAAATAGAGAAGTTGAAGGAAATATAAAAACATTTAAAAAAATCAAGGAAGCATGGATTACTAACATGAATGAAGAGAGACGAGATAAACTAGCAATCA
>QILJ01000129.1 GCA_003233295.1 Ignavibacteria bacterium
ATCAATCCACAATGCGTGATCGTCAACGTGTCGTTTGTTATTTCCAAGAGGTTTCCACGTCTTTCCTCCGTCAACAGTTATTTGGGATCTTGTTTCTAAAGAGTAAACCTTATCAACATCTTTCGGATCGCAATAGATCTCGTTGTAGTACTGTCCGCTTGCAGAATGATCGCTCATTTTTACCCACGATGCTCCGCGGTTTTTCGAGCGATAAAATCCGCCTTGATTATCGGCAGCTTCTACAATAAGATAAACTACATTATGATCGACAGGCGAAATCGCAATGCCCATACCGCCTATATCAACTTTCGGAAGACCGTTCATTATCTTGGTCCAGTTCTCTCCCCCGTCTTCAGATTTATAAACTGCCGATTCCGGACCGCCTCCGATCTTTGTAAACACATGACGTCTTCTCTGCTCGGAGGTTGCATACATTACATCGGGATCAACTGTATCCATTACTACATTATTCACACCGGTATTCTCGGAAATTTCCAATACCTTTTTCCATGTTTTACCGCCGTCGGTGGTTTTGTATAATCCTCTGTCTCCGTCAGGTCCCCAAGCAGAGCCTTCTGCAGCGACAAATACGATGTTTGAATTTCTCGGGTCGATGACTATCATCCCAATTTGTCGGGAATCGTACAATCCCATATTTTTCCAAGTCTCACCGCCATCTAGAGTTCTGTAAACTCCGTCACCATAGCCAAGAGCACGCTGGTGATTGTTCTCTCCTGTTCCAGCCCAAACCACGTTTGAGTTATTCGGATCCATTGCCAATGCGCCAATAGAATATGCACCGTATTTGTCAAAAACCGGTTTCCATGTAACACCTGAATTGGTTGTTTTCCAGATGCTACCGCAGGCTACACCGACATAATACTCGCTATGGTCATTTGGATTGACAGCAAAATCCGCAATTCTGCCTGAAGTAAAAGCTGGACCAATGCTTCTGAATTTCAATCCGGCAAAAGTGGATGACTGCCAAGGTGATTTGTTCTCTTCGTCTTTCTTCTCTTCTGCTAAAAGGATGAATTGCAATGCTAAGAGAAGTAAAAGAATAATTTTTGTGCTTTTCATATCTGCTCCTAATTTTTTCTTGCAAAGGCGACAAGACGCCAAGTTTTAAAGATTATTTACAATTCTTGTTATTCCGTTTTTAATTAATTTTTCATTGAAATTTATTAATAATCCTAACCTTAAATTAGTAATTCGTAAATACGTTAATAGTTGTTTTGGATGCACTGGGGCAATACTTTCCACTGATTTTAATTCTACAATAACTTTATTTTTAACTATTAAGTCTGCTCGGAACCCAATCTCCATTTTTCTATCATCCCAAATCACTGGAATTGGTTTTTGGCGTTCGACTTTTAAATTTTGCTTTGTTAATTCATAATAAAGAATTTCTTCATAAACAGATTCTAATAAACCAGGACCAAGCTTAACATGAATATTAAATGAAGTATTAACGATAATCCTTGCGATTTCATTTTCATTCATAACTTCCCTCCTTTGCGTCTTAGCGGCTTTGCGAGAGACTTTTTTACTTTCTTTCCACCCAGTTTCCATCATCTTTGATAATTTGTATAAGTCTGTCAACAGCTGAATTTTCATCCAGATTCTTTTCGACAACCTCTTTTCCTCTGTAAAGAGTGATCTTTCCAATCCCGCTGCCGACATACCCGTAATCTGCATCAGCCATTTCGCCCGGACCATTTACAATGCAACCCATTATTCCTATCTTCACACCTTTTAAGTGCTCGGTTCTGCTTCTGATTTTATTCGTTACCTCAACAAGATCGAAAAGCGTTCTACCGCAGCTTGGACAAGCGATATATTCTGTTTTCGTTATTCTCGTTCTCGTTGCTTGCAGTATTCCAAACGCAGTACGATTTATCAATTTCAAATCTGCTAATTTACTCGACAACCAAACACCGTCACCGAAACCATCGAGGAAGAGTCCGCCCAAATCCGTAGCGCTGTACAGAATGAATTGACCGTTTGTTAAACTTTCATATTCCCTTCTGATAATAACGGGAAGGTGTATATTCTGTGCTTCAAGCTCAAGAAATATCCTTCTTTGTTCTGCCATCCCATGAGCATTTTTAGTCGTTAATACCAAAACCACAGATTTTTCATTTCTAATTTTCTGCAAAGATTCAATATCATTAATGGATATTTCAACAAAGTTCAAAGTATCTGATCTGTTCTCCGCCGCTATAAATTCATCTAATTGAAAGAACGGATAAGCTGAATTTTTCTCTTCTAAATTTTCCCACGCGGTAAAATTAAAAATAGGGAAAAGACTTTGAGGCAGTTCAATCTCAGCCGGCTTATCACCGAGATAAATATAATCAATCAGCCGGGGAATCACTTAGCCCCCATTTGTCGGTTGCTTCATCATACTTATATCCAATTGCCTTAAGATCATCCAAACTCAAATCACTATTACTGAGATCAGCAATAACAACCGGCACATTTGAGCTTCCAACATTTTTCACATTGAGAGTGCTTCTCTTGGAATACTCAAACGGATTTTTCAGATAAGTGGTTTCGGGAATTAGAACTGATGCTTTTTTCCTTTCTGCATAACGTTTAACCAGATCAATTGCAACCGGCGCTTCATTTTCAGGCGGCTCTGTTAATGAAACACGAACAGTATCGCCAAGTCCATCTTCAAGCAACGTCCCGATTCCAACTGCCGATTTAATTCGGGCATCTTCACCATCGCCTGCCTCGGTAACACCAAGATGAAGCGGATAGTTCATTCCTTCTTCCATCATTTTGTGAACCAGTAACCGGTAAGCCTGCACCATCACAGAAGGATTGCTTGATTTCATCGAAAGGACAATATCGTAATAATTATTCGCTTCGCATATTCTCACAAACTCAAGCGCAGATTCCACCATACCAAGTGGTGTATCTCCGTATCTACTCATAATTCTATCGGAGAGTGAGCCGTGGTTTGTACCAATCCTCATTGCCGTGCCGTACTCTTTGCAGATTTTAACTAACGGAGTAAACCGCTCTGCAATTCTATTGATCTCAGCATCATATTCTTTATCTGTGTATTCAATCTGATCAAACTTTTTCTTATCGACATAATTGCCAGGATTGACGCGCACTTTCTCCACAATTTTTGCCGCCGCTTCGGCTG
>QILJ01000052.1 GCA_003233295.1 Ignavibacteria bacterium
ATCACTCCGACTTCGTTTTCTCCTTCGCCTTGCCATTCAAGTTCAACACCTAACTCGTTAAATGTAAGTTCACAGAATTCACGAATGGTGTGAGTTTCGCCGGTTGCGAGGACGTAATCGTCTGCGGACTCTTGCTGGAGCATTCTCCACATACCTTCACAGTATTCGGGGGCATAACCCCAATCACGTTTGGAATTAAGGTTGCCAAGTGTAAGCACTTTCTGTTTGCCAAGTACTATTCTTGCTGCAGCCATAGTAATTTTTCTTGTTACAAAAGTCTCACCTCTACGTGGTGACTCGTGATTAAAGAGGATACCATTACTTGCAAATAGGTTGTATGCTTCTCTGTAGTTTTTAACTATCCAGAAGCCGTAAAGCTTTGCAACTCCATATGGAGAGCGGGGATAGAAAGGTGTGGTTTCACTCTGCGGGACTTCCCGCACCTTACCGAAAAGCTCTGATGTGGAAGCCTGGTAAAATCTTGTTTACGTATTGCGTCTAAAAAACGAAGTGTACCAAGCGCATCAACTTGTGCTGTATAATCGGGGATATCAAACGAAACCTTTACATGGCTTTGTGCTGCGAGGTTGTATATTTCATCAGGTTCAATTTTTTCTAACATTCTGTGAATGCTGCTTGTATCAACCAGATCGCCATAGTGAAGGAATAATTTTTTATTATAAATTTCGGGGTCGTTGTATAAGTGATCTATTCTGCCCGTATTAAAGGAACTAGAACGACGAAGCATTCCGTGTACTTCGTATCCTTTATCAAGTAAAATTTCGGTTAAATAACTTCCGTCTTGTCCGGTAATGCCGGTGATAAGTGCTTTTTTCATAAGTCAATTCCAAATACTAAATTATAAATTCCAAATTTTAGGTTCTAAATTATAACTTTTATGTTTGTTCTATCTTGACGAACTACAGATTTTCCCAAGTATTTTTTTAATTTGTTCTGATTCGTCAATAAGTTCATCTATTTTTTCGTGTTTAATTCCGATTGCTTTAAAGATTCTAAGCCAATAATTAGTCTCACGTGCTTCTTTTAACCCAATCTATGCATTAGAAAAACATTAATGCATAGACGACTAACTCGCTCTAAGCGTTTATAGATTTTACAATTTCACCTTTTTGGTATAAACGCTAAGACCGAGTAAATCGGCCGAGTAAATCGGGGCAAGTCCTTATTATAACTTTCTATTTCTTGTTTTGTTACTTCTTATCTTAACTCTATTGCATAATTTCGGTTTAACGAAATTTTTAGTTTGTTTCTAAAATCAGCTTTTGACGAACCACCCTGCGCTTCTTCATAATTTGCACCAATTGATGTAGCTGAACGAATTAATTGATTTATAATAATTTTATTTTCAACACTATAATTTAGAGTTCTGCAAAACTCAATTACATTAACTGCAAAGTCAAAAATTCTATTTCCCAAACCCTCATCCATGCCTTATCTTCTATTTTTAATTTAGCATTTAGAATTTGTAATTTCATTTAAATTTGTGTTCGTTTGCTTTGTACCATTCATAAGCCTTTCTAATACCTTCTTCCAGACTGGTTTTGTGTTTCCAGCCGAGAGCATGCAGTCTTGAGACATCCATTAGCTTTCTAGGTGTACCGTCCGGTTTAGTTGTGTCGTATTTAATTTCACCCTCAAACCCGACAACTTTCTTGATAGTTTCTACTAATTCGGCAATTGTAAGGTCTTCACCCGTGCCAATGTTTATATGTGTTAAATTATTCTCATACAGATCTTTAGCATCGACTTTATTCATTAGATAATGAATAGCGTCGGCAAGGTCTTCAACATATAGGAACTCACGCTTTGGTGTTCCGGTTCCCCATACCTCGACTCCGCTCGGTATGGTGGGGTTTTCTTCCATTTTTATTTTTGCTTCATGGATTTTTCGGATTAATGCTGGTAGTACATGAGAAGTTTCTAAATTGTAATTGTCAAATGGTCCGTACATGTTTGTCGGCATAATGGAGAAAAAGTTAGAACCATACTGCTTGTAATAACTTTCACAGAGTTTTATTCCGGTTATCTTTGCAATGGCGTAAGGTTCATTTGTGTATTCTAAATACCCGGAAAGGAGATATTCTTCTTTTAACGGTTGTGGCGCCATTTTTGGATAGATGCATGAACTTCCGAGAAAGAGAAGTTTTTCAACTCCATTTTTATAGGCAGAATTAATAATATTTGCTTCTATCATTAAGTTATCGTAAAGAAATTCCGCACGGTAAGTGTTGTTTGCCAGAATACCGCCGACCTTTGCTGCAGCGACAATCACTTGTTCAGGTTTTTCTTCTTTAAAAAAATCGTCAACTTCTTTCTGGTTAGTGAGATCAAACCCGGGGAAATCTCTTGTGATTATATTTGTATATCCCTCAGCTTGATACTTACGCGTTATGGCAGAGCCAACCATCCCGGTATGTCCAGCAATATAAAGTTTAGTGTTGTTCATTTATAAATCCTTGATTGTAGTATATAAAAGTTTGATAAATGCTAAATAACAATGTTGGGTTCTGGTTTCTAGAAAAAAATGCTAAATTCAAAATGCTAAATTATGAATTAAAAATTCTAAATTACAAAGTTAGGTTTTGGGTTCTAGATGCTAACATCTAAATTCTAATATCTAACTACTGATTTTCGATTGATGATTTCACAAGCCACCGATTGCACCGATAAAAAGATACACCGCAGAGGCGCGGAGACGCAGAAAATTAATTTATTTTAATTATCAATTAAAAATTTCGGGTTTAACAGCTATTTTCTCTTTACTCATTACTTGGCTCTGGATTCTTGCTTCTGATTTACGACTTCAGATTGTTGATTTGCGATTTTTGATCTTCTTCGCGTCTCTGTGTCTTTGTGGTATTATAGTTTAGTTCCGTCAAAGAGCGGCGGATAAGCCCGCCTTAAGAACTGGCGGATAAGTAATGGAATTATGGTTTTGTGTTTTCATCTTTCAACATTCCAAAGATTAACTTTATTTCTTAATATTTTTTCGTGTCTCAGCGGTAATTTATTTTCATAGTTTTAAAGGGTTCAGGAAAAAGCGTTCCAACTCGTTTTTGTAATGTTGTTTTTCTTTTCTCTTGATTCGCCTAACAAAACGGCGGACAGGTACAAAAGAAACCCCGCAAAAAACTGCGGGACAGGCGCCAGATCAAGACTGCAAATAAATTGTTAAAATTCATTACATTCTGCTTGCAGAAAGTTGAATATGTAACCCAAATATGTACGAACAATTTTCTGCTTTACGCGCCACTTATGATTTTTTTTAACGCAATTTTTTTGAGGTCATAATTCTAAATTTCTTAACTGTCTATTTTTTTGCTCATTACTTTTTTTGTGTCTTAGTGCCTTCGTGGCTAGAATTTTTTTTTAGCGACTCTGTGGCTCAGCGGTTAAGTATTCATCCAATGTCCAACATTGTGTTTTTACCACGGTCTAAATACAATGCCTTTTTCATATAGATTGGTTTTAAGCATATTCACCGATTCATCTATGTCCAAATTGCCCGGTATTTTCAAGTCGAATGAAAGATCGGTTGTGATGTCTTCACCAGTCCAAACAGTAACTATCTTTTCCGGATTAACAACTGTTTTAATTATTTCAAGATCATCCTGAGTAAGTTCGCGCGCCGTAACAATAAGGATTGTACCAGCGTCGAGCATTAGATGTGCAACTTCCGCAAGTCTGCGTAAATGCTCCTCTTTACCGTCACCTTTTTTTGCCAGGTCTGCATCTACTCCATATTTAACATTACCGATACCAAGGAAGTAAACAATTTTACCGTCTTCAAATAATTTAGATTCAAGGGCTTTAGCCGCTTCTTTTTTCCCGACATTTCTCGGTCCGGTAATTAATATTAGGGTCGATTTTTGATTATATTTTTCCGCCCTGGATTCCGGAGCAATAATAGACTTTTCCCATTTGTAATTACGCACCATAACACTATCGCGAATTTGGGAGAATTTATCTTCAAGAATTTCATGTATTATCCCGCCGGCGGCAATTTCGTATTCATCAACAATTACAAAGCGGCTAGTCTTGTCTATGTCACTTGCTAAGTCAAATGCAATGGCTCTATCCAATTTAAGTGAGCACTCAGCTACTTCGTGTCTGCCTACTTGTTTCTGTTCCTCTGATGCATCAAGGTTGGAAGCATTTATCACTCTATAGATCTCTTCAAGTTTTACTCCTACTTTTGTAGTACCGATCTTCAGAAAATAATCTTTATTTTTTTCAAAAGGTTTTCTGCCCAACCAAAACAGACTCACTTTCAATCTCTTACTTGTTTTAGGAGCAAGTTCACCGTCTTTAGCCGCAATTTCGCCTCTTGTAACATAGATCTGTTCTTCAAGTGTAAAACCGGAAGCATCTCCTACGGAGATTGAGTGATTGAGTGATTGAGTGATTGAGTGATCGCCGGTGAAGTATTCAATAGATTTTACTTTTGATTTTTTACCGGACGGATAAAAAACAACGGTATCGCCTACGGAAAGAGAACCTGTTTCAACTGTACCGGCAACAATGCGGCGGTCGTCTCCCATATTTGTAAATTTATATACTGCCTGAACCGGCATTCTGAATGGTTTATCCGTAGCCGGCTCTTCTTTGCCGAAATCATCCAGAACGTCAAGGACCGTATGTTCCGAATACCATGAAATATTGTCAGTTAACTTTGCTATACCGTCGCCCTCGCGTCCGCTTACAGGAATACAATCCCGATTGAATTCAAGAAATCGGTATACTCTTTTACGATAGCTTCGAATGTGGATTGTGAATAATCAACCAGATCCATTTTATTTACAAGTACAGCAAGCTGCTTAATACCCAGCATTGACAACATGTAACCGTGTCGGCGTGAGTTTTCCTGTACACCTTCGTTTGCATCAATAACCAGAAGGGCAGCTTCTGCTCTTGCAGCACCAGATATCATATTCTTAAGGAACTCGATGTGTCCGGGAGCGTCAATTATAATATAATCACGTTTATCTGTTTTGAAAAACACTCGGGCTGAGTCGATGGTAATACCTTGCGATTGTTCATCTTTCAGTGGTGCATCGAGCAAAAAGGCGTATTCAAAGGGTCTGGCATTTATTTCACACTGCTGTTTAACGAATTCAAGTTTACCGTCCGGCAGAGAATCTGTATCGGCTAATAGTCTTCCTATTACAGTGCTTTTCCCGTGGTCTACATGTCCCGCAATTACTATGTTCATTTGAGTTCGTGCAAGTGTATTTTTCATATCTTCAAGAGTTTTATTCATATTAATTTCATCGATACTTTGTGCTTACTTTGTGTAATGTGAAAAAACATAAAAGATTTCGTCACAAAGTATCACAAAGTTTTTCACGAAGTTTCACCATGTAATTTTTTCTTTGTGTTACGTTGTGTCCACTTTGTGGAACTTAGTGAAACATAAGATTTCACAAAGTTACTTAAAGGATTAACCTTTTTATTCCATTCTTTAATGATTTAGTATAAAAATTTAACAATAACCCAAGTTTACAGTTAGATAATTTCATATAAGTTAATGTCTGAGCAATATGTACATCTTTGAATTCTTCCACTGTTTTAAGTTCAATCACAACTTTATTTTCAACTAATAAATCAATTCTTCTATAACCATAATCCAACTTTACTTCTTTATAAACAAGCGGCAGAGCTACTTCTTTTCGAACTTTCAAACCTTTTTCAATCAATTCGTAAAACAGACACTCTTGATAAGCGCTTTCTAACAATCCGGGACCTAAAGCGGTATGAATTGCAAATGCACAGTCAAGAATAATTTTACTTATTTCATTTTCGGTCATAATGCATGTCACAAAGTAACAATAAGTTCCACACAAAGTTTCATTACGTCTTTGTG
>QILJ01000042.1 GCA_003233295.1 Ignavibacteria bacterium
TTGTTAGTTGATCTTGATGTTGGTTTTAAGTCGGTTCCAATGCCAATGGATTTTGACGGGGACGGTGATCTTGATCTTTTAGTTTCAGAGTCCGGAAGTTATGCTGAATCGGGCGTTTATTATTTCGAGAACATTAGCGGTAATGTTGAGATGCCGACTTTCAGATATGGGATGAGAATCTCTACAGAACGATTCCGCTTAGGATATGATGGAAAATGCTTTGCTGTGTCTGAGGTTAATGGTCACACTCATGTTTTAACGCCGGATAGAGTTAATGAAAAACTGCTACTTTATGCAGATGTACCGCAGAATGTATTTTGGGATCAGAATGAAATGCCGATTCCAGCAACCGGATATATTCCAAATACAAAATATAACACATGGAAGATGATAGATTTTGATAACGACTCGGTTTATGATCTTATGTGTGGAGTTGAATCGCGAAGTGGGCATTTCCTTCTTTTCTTCAAAAATTCCGGGACCAATGAAAATCCAAAATATGCTAAACCTCAAAAAATAAAAACCGAAAATGGTGAGTTGATCAGTAAGGATCTTCTGTTGGAATCTCCCTTAGCAGATTACGATAATGACGGAGACCTTGATTATATTGGGGTTGGGCTATATGCAGATTTTGTCTATTTCGAAAATATCGGTACACCGAAGAAATATAAATACAAATTAGGTAGAAAGCTTACATACAACGGCAAACCTATTCAAATGGTTTCGAAGTATGGTAATGCAATTAAACCTCGAGCCGTTGATTTTAATAAAGATGGATTCGTTGATATTATTGCCGGTGATGAGGATGGGAAAGTTTCCTTTATAAAAAACACCGGAAAAGTAATTAATGGTATCCCGCAGTTTTTGCCGCCAAAGTTCTTTCAGCAGGAAGCAAAGTTTGTTGATTTCGGTGCACTTACTGCTCCGCGTATTTTTGATTGGGACGGTGACGGGAAGGATGACATTGTAAGCGGTAATGGAATTGGCAATATTGGTTTTATTAAAAACGTCAGTGATGATGAGCTTAGATTTGCAAAACCTAAATTGCTCAAAGCGGATGGAGAAGAAATACTGATTCTGCCAGAAGGAGCCAATTGGGGTTATACAACTATCGATGTCGGCTATTGGAATGAAGATGATCTGCCGGATATTTTGCTCAATGACTATAACGGAAATGTGATTTGGTTTGAGAACATCGGTACCAGAACTGAGCCAAAACTAGCTTCACCAAAACCAATTAAAGTGCAATGGAGAGGTGAACCGCAAAAACTGGAATGGGGGTTTGGTGTATCAAAAGGGAATGAACTGCTGGCACAGTGGCGGACTTCACCATTCATAATGGACTTTAATAAGGATGGATTGAATGACCTTGTGATGCTTGATTATCAAGGGTATCTGGCTGTGTTTCTTCGGTATAAAGAAAACGGCAAATTATTACTAGCTCATCCAGAAAGAAATTTTGTTTATCCGACTGGTAAACCTATTTTGCTCAATCAACTAAAGGGAAGCAGCAGCGGAAGATTGAAAATCACTTTTGCCGATTGGGATGGCGATGGATTGGAAGACCTTGTTTTCTCATCTAAACCAGCGGTTGACTGGATGAAGAATATGGGAATGAAAGATGGTAAGATGGTTCTAAAGTATATGGGACGTGTGATTTCCAGAACGCTTATGGGTCATACTGATGGACCGGTTGTTTCAGATTTTAACAAAGATGGAATTCCCGACCTCTTGGTTGGAACGGAAACTGGAACGGAAACCGGTGTCTTTTATTATTGGGAACGACCAAACTTTGATGTTACAACAACCATGACAACAACGGGAAAGCAAACTCCGGCTAATTATAAGTATTTTAAAAGGTAAGCTTATAAATAAGTTTATTATGAAATCATTGGAGAGTTTATAAATGCTGTATAATAAAATACGTTTTACAGTATCGTTAATACTGTTTGCTATATTGATATCTTTCAATACAGCATCGAAAGCTGCTGATAAAAAGTCGTGCAGTTTAACATTAATACCTCCATCGCCGGTAAGTGATAAAATTAATCTCTCGATTAATGGAGCTGTGTGGAATCATGAAGAGCAGTCAAGGAAATATGCTCTCTCAATTTATTTAGACGATAAATTGCTTCATTCAGAAGTTCTAAATGTTCCTGGTAATTCTGCCAAAGGTATATACTTCCGTTGGTCAACCAAGAACCATGTTGGAACTCATCAGATTGTTTTGACTGCAGAAGCTGATGGAGAAAAATTTACAACGATTAAAAAACTTGAAATTATTGGTTCCAAGTATCCATCCTTAGGAATTATTGGCGGTGCATGGAGCGGCTTTTATATGTGGGGAAAGGAAGGACTTTTATGGAATGATGAACTAGTTAAAATGACTGATATTCAATGGGAAGAACATACGAGGGCAATGGATGAAATAGGTATGAACATTATTGTTCTTCAAGAGTCTTTCAGAAATCAAAAGTATGTTGGTACTCATTCTATTGAAAAGGATGGATATAAGGGAAAAGCCTATTATCCGTCTAAGCTGTTTCCCGGAAGAATGTTAATACAATCCGAAGATCCGATAGAAACTATTTTAAGTGAAGCTGACAAACGCAATATGAATGTGTTTTTACCGGTAGGACTTTATGCATGGTTTGATTTTACTGAGGGGTCACTTCAATGGCATAAAAATGTTGCAAAGGAATTATGGGAACGGTATGGAACACATCCGTCTTTTTATGGCTGGTATGTTTCCGAAGAGATTGATGGTTCTTTAATTCCTAGTAATCAAGCGGAATTTGCCGAACAGCGTCAAAATGAAATTGTTGATTTCTTTAAAGAGTTTCAAAGTTATGTTCGTGAACTTACACCCGATAAGCCTCTTATGCTTGCATCCAATAGTCACCATATCAAAAGGGGATTGAAAGTCTATCCAAAATTATTGAAATATATCGATATACTTTGTCCTTTTGGATTTCATCGTCAGCCGGAGGATGACCTTAGTGGTGAAGAAGCGGCTAAAATATTGCAGAAGCTTTGTGATGATGCCGGCACTCATCTGTGGATGGATATGGAAGTATTTCTTTTTGGTGAAAAGGGTGAATTATATCCTAGACCGATTAACGGAATAATAAGTGATTTAAACCGCTTCAAGAATTTTGAAAAGACTCTTTGCTTTCAATTCACCGGTCTTATGAATGCGCATTGGATGTCTCGTAAACCAGGAGGAGAAGCAACAGTAAAGTTATATCGTGATTACAAGAATTATTATGATAAGAAAAAAGCAGAATTTGTTAACTCATCGCTTGCTGATAATAAAGCAATTCCAAAAATGCGAAATCCGGGTTTACCTATTAAAGTTAGGGTTAAATCTGTTTTGGATGAAATGACATTTGAGGAAAAAGTTGATTTTGTAAGTGGCAACGGGTTCATTACCAAACCAAATATCAGATTAGGGTTGCCAATAATTGCAATGACTGATGGTCCTCTCGGACCAAATGCAAAAGGGAAGGCTACAAATTATTCGTCTGCACTCAACATGGCTGCAACATGGGACGATTCTTTAATGAAAATCATAGCTGAATCGATGGGAGCCGAAACACGAGTTATGGGACGGAATATGCTGCTTGGTCCTTGCATTAATATTGCACGCATCCCGCAAGGAGGCAGGACGTTTGAAGGCTTTGGTGAAGACCCGTTTTTAACGTCGCGAATGGCGGTTGCCTATATTAAAGGAGTTCAAAGTAAAAATGTTATCGCTTGTCCCAAACACTTTGCCGTAAATAATCAAGAGTGGAATCGCGGTGTTGTTAATGTCGAATTAAGCGAACGTGCGCTTCGTGAGATTTATTTCCCGGCATTTAAAGCAGCGGTTCAGGAAGCTGATGCTCAATCGATTATGGCAGCATATAATAAATTCCGTGGGGTCTATTGCTGTTCCAATCATGAACTTTTAACAGATGTTCTAAGAAATGAATGGGGTTTCAACGGGTTTGTAGTTTCCGATTGGGGAGGAGAGTTTCCGATTGGGGAGGAGTTCATAATACTGTGCAGACAGCAAATTCAGGACTTGACCTAGAAATGCCCGATGGAAAATATCTCGGTGATTCCTTGTTTGCTGCTGTTGACGATGGACTTGTGAGTGAAGTTCAGGTTGATAGTATGGTAAGTCATATTTTAACTGTAATGTTTAAGGCGGGATTATTTGATGAATCTATTATCGATTATGGCGGTCTTTCAGATACGGAAGAACGTCGGTCATTGGCTCTTGAAACATCAAGAAAGAGTATTGTTCTGCTGAAAAATGAAGGAAAAGTTTTACCTCTTAATCGTAATGAAATTAAAACATTGGCTGTTATTGGTCCCAATGCAGCAGAAGCCCGCATGTATGGCGGCGGCAGCGGTTATCTTAATGCTCATTACAGTGTTTCTCCTTTGCAGGGATTAAAGAACAAACTTGGAAATGATGTTCAGATAGAATATGTAAAATGATGTTCAGATAGAATATGTAAACGGAGGCGGATTAAAAAGGCAGTCTTTACCATCTATCGATTCACTTCTGCTTATGCCAAAAAAGGGTGCTAAAAACACTCACGGTTTATATGGAGAGTATTTCAATAATAGGGAATTGGAAGGAACTCCATCTTTCACACGCATCGATAAGGAAATTGATTTTAGTTGGGGAGAAGAATCACCGGTTCCCGGAGTTATTAATAAGGATAAATTTTCGGTTCGTTGGACTGGTACCTTTATAGCTCAAGGAAACGGTATATACGAAATTGGAATTCTCAGTGATAATGGTTGTCGTCTTTTTCTCGATGGTAAAATGATTATTGATTCGTGGATAGTTGATAAAGCCAGTTCGCTGCGTTCCGTTTATATCAATTTGGAAGAAGGACGTCAATACAATATTCGTGTGGAGTTTTTTGAGAACATCGGTACTTCTGAAGTCCATCTTGGATTAG
>QILJ01000215.1 GCA_003233295.1 Ignavibacteria bacterium
AAAAGGCGGGTTTCTAAAATAACGGTCGCAACGTGATGAAATAATGATGTACGACCTTAACCGCTAGATAAAATGTCTGAGATTTTTATCCAGATAGCAAGCCCGTTGGGATTGTATTATTGTAGAAAAGAAAAAAGAGAGGTGTATAAATCCCATCGGGATTTAATTATAATTACAGATAATAAAACCTCTACGAGGTTTATTGGGTTTATCTTTCATTATTTCTATAATAATCAAATTCCTACGGAATTTTTTTGAGCTTCTCGAGATATATCCTCCACAACTGTAGGCGCAGACTTCACGTCTGCGTAAAAAATTCTTTTCACTGACAATAAAGTCAATGGCTAAATGTTTCTCAACCCACTCCTAAATCCCCTCCAAGGAGGGGACTTTAATTATAGTTAGGGAACGAAGGTCTTCGTTCCTTATAATTTGTTTTCTTTGCGTCTCTGCGACTCCGCAGTTAAAAAGTTCCCTATACTTTGTGGTTATGCAGTTTTAAATTCATTGTATCCACTTCGTTCCAACAATTCAATTCAAAAGTCAAAAATAAATCATATCTTTGATTTTCAAATTTTTAGTTATTATTGATGTACGAACAAGAAAGAGAAGAATTAGTAAAAATACTCAAACAAAAAGAAATTACTGACGAAAGCGTGCTTAATGCTTTCTCCAAAGTTGAGCGGCACTTATTTGTTCCCGGTGTGATGAAGCATCATTCCTACAAAGATGTTGCGCTCCCGATTGGATATGAACAAACAATTTCGCAGCCATATACAGTGGCTTTCATGACGCAATCGCTTCAAACTAAACCCGGCGATAAAGTTCTTGAAATTGGAACCGGATCGGGTTATCAAGCGGCAATTCTTTTGGCTATGGGTGTTAAGGTTTTTTCAATCGAGAGGAATCACGATATATATCAAAGAACTCAGAAACTTTTTGATAAACTCGGTCTGCGCGCTGCCTTGCGATTTGGAGATGGAACGATCGGCTGGGAAGAATACGCTCCGTATAATGGAATTATTGTTACTGCGGGCGCCCCTTCTGTACCTAAGAGGTTAATAAAACAATTAGCTATTGGCGGAAAAATGGTAATACCGATCGGCGGAAGAAAACTGCAGACCATGAAAGTAATTACCAAAATTTCCGAGGATGAACTTAAGACTGAAGAAATACCAAATTTTACATTTGTACCACTAATCGGTAAAGAGGGTTGGAAAGAAGAGTAATTGTGATCATCGGACCAACCTGCTCGGGAAAAACTAAGCTTTCCTTAAAATTAGCTGAAAAGTTGAATAGTGAAATTATTTCTGCCGATAGCAGACAAATATATAAATTACTTGATATCGGTACGGCAAAACCAACTGAAAATGAACTTGCAAAGGTCAAGCATCATTTTGTTGATAAGCTAAAACCGGATGAATCTTTTAACGTAAGTAAGTATGAAGAAGAAGCATTGAGAATCATTAATGAACTTCATCAGAAAGACAAAGTCCCTGTTGTTGTAGGCGGTTCAGGGCTTTATATAAAAGCATTGATTGACGGAATTTTTAACGAGGTTGACACCGATGAAGACTTTCGTCAACAGCTTCTTGCAGAAAGAGAAAAGTTCGGTAATGAATATCTTTATGAAAAATTAATTGCTGTGGATAAAGTCAGCGCCGATACAATGCTTCCGCAGAATTGGAAAAGAGTTATCCGTGCGTTAGAGGTTTATCATCTAACCGGCGAGCCGATCTGGAAATTCCATGCAGAACATAAGAGGGAAGTGGATATTGAGTTCTTGCAGTTTGGTTTGAATTGGGAAAGGGAATTACTATACGATAATATAAATAGCAGAGTTGATAAAATGATCTCAACCGGATTGGTCGATGAAGTGAAGTCAGTTTTGTCTAGCGGATTTTCGTCAGAGTTAAATTCACTCAATACTGTTGGCTATAAAGAGATCATTGCATATTTGAAAAAGGAATATGATCTGGAGAGGGCGATAGAATTGATCAAGCGAAATACACGACGCTATGCAAAACGACAGATGACTTGGTTCAGAAAAGATGATAGAATAAAGTGGTTCAAAATTGATAAGGAAGAAGATCTTGAAAAAATTGCTGAGTCTATTATAAAAGATATTGTGTAAATTTGTAAAATAAAATAGCATATTGATTGAACCGATGCAACTGATTCTCATGAATCAATTTAAGAATAAAAGATTTTAAATATATTTTACGGAGAAATAAAACATGTACGATGAACAAAAGAAACAAGTTCAGCATTTTAGTGAAAAGTTAGAGAAGTTACGAGGTTATCTTTAAGGTAGATGAAAAAGTTGTAAAAATAGAGGAGCAGAAGGATTTTGGGATGATCAAGTGAATGCGCAGAAAATTCTGCAGAAGATAAAATCACTTGAGACTTGGGTAGATTCATGGAAAGTAGAAAAAGGGCGTGTCGATAATCTCGCAGATCTGATAGAATTAGCTGAGATGGAAAATGACGATTCGTTTGTTGATGATATAGAAAAGGAAATAAAAACTATTGCCAAATCTATAGACAAACTAGAATTGAAAAGTATGCTGAGTGGAAGGGACGATGATAAAAATTGCATCTTGACTATTCACTCAGGCGCCGGCGGAACAGAGTCGCAAGACTGGGCAGAGATGCTGATGAGGATGTACTTACGCTGGGGTGAGCAGAACGGGTACAAAATGACGATAATGGATGTGCTGGACGGTGACGGCGCGGGAATCAAAAGCGCGACAATTGAAGTTAGCGGCGAGTTCGCTTACGGTTATTTGAAAGCAGAGAACGGGGTTCATCGTTTGGTAAGGATATCTCCTTTCGATTCGAACAAGAGAAGACACACTTCGTTTGCTTCGGTTTTTGTGATACCCGAAATTGATGATTCGATAGAGATTGATATCAATCCAGCAGATCTTAGAATTGATACATACCGTTCAGGCGGTAAAGGCGGACAAAATGTGAATAAGGTTGAAACCGCTGTTCGTATTACTCACATACCTACTAATACTGTAGCCGCTTGCCAAAGTGAGCGCTCGCAAGGGCAGAATAAGACAAACGCAATGAAAATGCTTAAATCAAAACTCTACCAAGCGGAGTTGGAAAAAGCAGTCGCAGCAAAAGACGAAACCGAAAAAGGAAAAATGAAAATTGAGTGGGGAAGTCAAATACGTTCTTATGTTTTTCATCCTTACAATATGGTTAAGGATCACAGAACAAATACCGAAACATCAAACATACAGGCTGTTATGGATGGTGATTTGAATCAATTTATCAGATCATTTTTACTGATGTTTTCTGAGAACTAGTTTAATAGCACACTGATGACACGGACCCTCCCAGAAAACGGCGAGTAAGTTTAGCAGATTTTCGCCTTACAGTTCAATACCACAAGTAAACTTTGTAGAGCGAGATTCATCTCGCTTATATTTGAGCGAACTGAAGTTCGCTTTACAATAATAATATCTAAATGGTAGAGAACGAATATTTTCGTTCCTTACAACTTATTATCTGGTATTTGCTTAACGGCATTATATCGGAGTATGAAAATTTGTATTGTAGAACGATTCTCCGAATCGTTCCTTTTACAAGGATGATAAAATTAAATATGAGCGAAAGAGGACTTTCGCTTTACAAATTATAACAGATGAAAAAGAACAAAAAAGATTTCTTCGATAAGGTTTACAAAGTTGTAGAACAAATACCATACGG
>QILJ01000426.1 GCA_003233295.1 Ignavibacteria bacterium
GGTTAATGTCCGCCGTGTTGAAAAGAAGGACTTTGTCAATTGTACTTATTGCAATCAAGTCAATATCAGTTTCAATATGTTCAATGAAAATCAGCTTACTTGCGTCACTATATGCGTTTTTTAGCCGCTTCCTGTTAGTTTGAGTTCTATAACTATCCATAGATACTTTTGCTACTTTTCCGTTTTCGTATGCGGTAATTAAAAATCCCGAATAATAATATGTTCCGGTTATATAAACAGGTTTTTCACCTTCCTCATATTCTATTTTTTCAGTAATATCATCGATATGCTCAAAGACATTATTTTTAAGTTTATAAACATTGTGTTGATTTGTAAAAATGAGAATTTCGGTACAATCTTTCAACCTGTTTTTATTCGATAAACTTATTGTCTGTTTTGTTTCCTTGGGTACTTCCCTTCTTTCGGTTTTTACACTATGTTCAACCCTGTTAAACCGGTCTGGTTCAATAGTTGGTGATCTGTAACAGCTCTCATTAGGTTTTTTAACTATAGTTGAAGTGTTAATTTCAAACTCTTTTGTCTTCAGGTTTTCGACAAATGATTGTATGGGTTCCTCTTTTTTTGTCATCTCTTGAAAAAGCTTCCAAAGAGGCTCTAATGCTTTTCTTCTGTTTGTATAATATTCACAGCCCCTTACGCGGAAAAACTGCCATCCGCAACGCTCAAGTACTTTCTGCCTCATTATGTCATTTTGATATTGGTCTGCCCCATGCCATTTATCTCCATCACACTCTATGGCTATTTTAGTTCCATCTGGCAACAATACTACAAGATCAATTCTATATTTTCCTTTTGCTACCTCATATTGAGGTATTACACTATAACCTTTGGCGACAATATCATTTCTTACTTCTACTTCAAACCAGCTCTCATAGGGCAACGGTTGAGTACCCTTAGTTTTTATTTTTGGCACTGCTATAAGCTGGTTCTCAATAAAATAGGGTGTATTGTAGTTTTTAAGATGGTCTAATAGCTTATATCTAAGATCATTATTGTTACTTAAGTCTTCCAATTCAACTGAATGAAAAAGCCATATTTGTTCTTTAGCACGGCTAACGGCAACATTAAAGCGCCTTTCATATTCTGGTTTTGTTAATGCTGTCCTATTATGATTATGGGCTGTTACCAAACTTAAAAAAATAATATCTCGTTCATCTCCCTGAAATGATGCAGAATTTCCACAAACAAATTTTCTTTTGTGAAATTCTGATTCACCAATCTTTTTCAATAACAGATTTTCAATTATTTCAGCCTGTTGATTTCCTTGTAATGTAATTATCCCAAAGGTTTTTGGCTTTTTAAGTCCTTTATCATCAAGATAAAAATACCGCTCATCTTCAATAAGCTTTGCTATAGTTTCAACAATTTCGTTGGCCTCTGGTTTATTAATTATTCTTGCTCCAGTTCCTTCCGTGTATCCGTTTTGGCAGAATACAGTTTGTAAGGGGGGAAGTCTCTCTTCTGAATATTGCTTTAAAGGATAAAGCCCTTTTCCATCTGGTGCATAAAAGTATTTATTCGAAAATTCAATAATCTCGGGCATACATCTGAAATACTGTTGTCCCATTGCAAAACACTTTGGCAAACTCAAAAAAACTGAATTCCGGTTGAAAGCAGTTCTTGAAGTCAAAATCCGATAAAAATCGGTTGATGTAAGGTGTCATTCTATCTGTTTCAACACCCACATTCTCTGGAGCTATCTGTTTATCATCTCCAACGATTATTATACTCTTTGAAATATAGAGCAGGAATATAGCATCTGGACCTAATTGGCTTGCTTCATCAATCACTACATAATCATACATTTCCTGTTCAGGTATAATAGATTCAGCAACTTTATAAAGTGGCATTATCCAGCAGGGAACTGATTCCTTACATTTTTGCATTTGCACTTGCACATCTTTCTGAAATTTGCGTGCCCTTTTACCTTTGCCTTTTGCCTTATCCGCAAATAGGGCAAAAGCATTTAAGTGTCTTTTTAAGCTCAAATTTGACTCAAGCCCATTAATAACGGAAACCCAAGCCTTTTTTGATGCAATTTTTGATATGAGCTTCTTCTCTTTGCATTCAAACTCTTTAAGGTCATTAAATAAACGTTCCCCATAGTTACTATTCATTAACTTGCGAATTTCATTTTGAGCGTATCTAAAATATATTGCTTGCTGAAATTTAGATAAATCTTCTCTTGTGAATTCTTCCGATAGAATATTTTCAATTAGATTAGGCAGCATGTTCTGTAACCGGATTTGTAAGTTTTTAAAATCCTGATATTCGGCTTTCTTGTTGGTTATGGACTCTAAATCGTTGAGTGTTTGTGCATAAGAATGGTTGTCAATTTGCTTGAAGTCGCTTAATATCTTTTCTGAAATAGGGTGGATGTTGTTTTGGTTCAAGTAAATTTCTGCTTTCCTGATCAATTCTTTAAAGCCTTCAACATTCTTAAGAAGATGATTATATTCTGTTTCTTGAATGAAGTCATTTAGAGTTGATTTATCAAATGAATTTATCTTTATGTTGGAAAAAGCTTCAATGCTTGAACGTAATTGTTCCGATTTATCAATGATTTCGATAAGCTTTGTTACTTCGGAATGTATATTGTTAAAGAACGAAAATGTTTTGTAGTAGGAATACCCTTGGGGGATTTCATAATTCCAGAGTTGGGAAATTTCTTCAAAATCTTGCTGCAACTCAATATCTCTGATAACCGCATTGAATTCTTCCACGGTATCACAAGGGCTGCCATTAACCCTGACATTTTCAATAAAATATAATTTTTCTTTTAATTCCTTTGAAAGAAAAGACTTTTTAATATTAAATGAAAGGCCAGAAAGCGAATTACCATCATTGAGATATTTCAATAGTACTTGAGCATCATTCTTTAATTGCTTTAGGCTGTTCTGTGAGTTATATGTAATTTCAATATCTCTGTCTATTCGCTCTATGTCTATACTTTGGATTCGGTTAAGAATTTGTGATGATGAATCAAGTTTTTGCTTCCATTGGTAAGCATTGCCTTGCAAATAGGAAGTAATCAGATTTTCAGTAAAATCAATTTGCATATTGTCTGCTTGGTTGTAGCGCTCTGCAAGTTTAATAAGCATTGATTTTAATTTGCTGTAATCGGAACAGCTTATTGGGATATGTTCGCCTTTAGAAGTATGGTGCGTTAAACTATTTACTGACTTTTTGTATTGGTCTATTCGCTCAACTGGTGGGAGATGCTTTCTATCTGGAACCGAATAGTCAAACTCCGATACATCAATTTGATTATACTTGGTGTTTAATTCAATAAACCCCGGCAAATCATTCATTACGTCCTGGTCTTCAAGGTCGCAAAAAGAATCTTTATACCACTCGAAGCGAACAGAATCGGCTTCCAATTTTTCCGCAATCTCAGTTAGTGTGCCGATATAGGCTGGGTTAATCTCTTGCTTTCTTGTTGCTTTTTCCTTGATTTTGACAAGTTCATTAGTGTTAAAAGCAATTTTCTCTCTCACTTCAGATAGATCTTTATTTAACCGTACAATTTCATTTTGATAATCAGTTAAGTTGGCTCTTGAGAGTTCATCATTAATAGCATTTACACTGGATTGTAAATCTTGAATTGAAGATGAATCCCCGCTTAAAAGACTAACCGCTAAATTTTGAAATTCTTCTGGAAGTTTTTCTTTTAGAACTTCCAAGGCTCTTTTGGTATATGCCGTAATCAAAACCTTCTTTCCATTTGCAAGCAAATGGCAAATCAGATTTGCAATAGTGTGTGATTTCCCTGTCCC
>QILJ01000273.1 GCA_003233295.1 Ignavibacteria bacterium
ACTCTACTGGCTTATGATAATAGAAAAAATGAAATAATAAACGAAAATCTATAAAGGGTTTTTAACTAAATAATTACAACTATGAAAAAGTATTACAATTTTTTATTAATAAGTATAGTATTAATATTTATACCTCATTTAACAATTGCCCAGAACCAAACAATCATTGTTGATACTACAATAACAGCTGATTGTGAGTTTTATCCGTTTTCATTCGTTTCAACTATTCAGGGACTTGGTTTTTCAGGTTCAGTTGTGTTAAATTCAGATTCCAGCCTGGTAAGGCTTATTTATAGTGATGGAAATTGAATGGCTATTATGGAATCATATCCAATGATTACGAATGATTATAATATTAATTATTCCAATTATAGTGACGAAACCCGTTATTTTGACAATAACCCTACCGGTTCTATTCTTGTCGAAATAATTGATGCAAGTATAAATATTGACACATTAATCTGTTCAACTGTTCCTGTAATGAATGCCGGCTCGCTCAACGAACAAGCCAAATATAACAATGATTTAGCCAAGGTTAATGCTATAAACAGATATAATATATCACACAATCTGAGATGGACTGCCGGTTACAACGATATTGTAGGTAAATGGTATGTTGATAAAAAGCAAATGCTAGGTGAAAAATATAATACTTTAGGATTTGAATATTACCATAGTGGGATTTTTGAAACTGGTTATACCAATGTGCAACCTGTTCAAACGAATATGGTTCCTTATTTTGATTGGAGAAGCAGACATAATGCAAATATTGAGAACTCGCCATATTATGATGGCAATGAAGAATATTCTACCGGTTGGCTTTCTCCAACGAAGTCGCAAGGAACTTGTGGCTCTTGTTGGGCATTCAGTACAACTGCAGCAGTTGAGGCTGTTAGTAACCTATATTACAATATTTCTAACCTTAACCCTGACCTATCGGAACAAGAATTAATTTCATGTCTTTATGATGATAATTGTAAGAATGGCGGTTATCCGACTTCTGCATTCCAATATATAATTGATAATGGAATAGATAATGAAGATTGTTTTCCTTATGATGCTTTAAATGCTGACAACATAAAATGCGATGATACTTCACACTGCCAAACACCTGATTATACAACTACCATTGAAAATTACAGCAATGTAAATGATGATGATATTGACAATATTTTAACAAAACTGATTACTAAAGGTCCTCTTCAAATCACACATTATTTTGCGGGTAAAGGTTCGCATGGGATGTCTTTGGTAGGTTACTCTTATATTAGTGAAAACAGTGAAATTTTATGGTTGGTTGAAAACAGTTGGGGAACTTCCTGGGGCAATCATGGCATAGGTTGGGTTAATAACGATTACCATGAATTAAAGCCAAAAGCGGTAATTACACCTGTAACAATAACAAACTCAAATCCCGATGATTCTCCCGTAAGACAATGGTACGACAAAGATGGTGATGGTATTTATTGGTGGGGTATAGGCGAAAAACCTGCTGACTGCCCCGGAAATGCATATAACGAAGATTGCAATGATGACGACCCTGCACTCGGTGGCTACGATGCCAACTACAATTGTATATGCCTGATGCCTTATCGGTTTGACCCTTTGGTAATTGATAATAATACAATATGGTGGGGTGATGACAAACCAATTGACTGTGATATAGAGATAGAGTCTGGTGATACGCTCACTATACACAATATTGTAAAATTAACCGACAATGCCCGTATTATTGTTAAAAGAGGCGCAAAACTTATTGTTGACGGGGGAACTATTACAAACCTTTGTACAAAAAGATGGAAAGGTATAGAAGTTTGGGGTACTTCAAACTTGCCTCAAGACGAAACAGGGGCGCAGGGAACTGTTGAACTTAAAAACGGTGCTTTAATAGAAAACGCAATCACCGCTATTGAAACCATTAAAAGAACAAATCCAAATTATATTGCACAAACTTATTTTCGTGAATATTCAGGCGGAATAGTGATAGTAGATGATGCAACAATTAAAAACTGCGAAACAGGTATTCGATTTTGGCCATATCCGTATGGTAACAATTACGATTATTCAACGTTACAGCAAAAAGAAAATATAAGTACAATTAAAAATACCCGGTTTATTGTTGACGAAGAATTTCTTACTTTTCCATCAACGGCACTTTTCAAATCAATGATCTTCCTTGACGGGATAAATGGCTTAACATTGGAATCGGTTAACCTTGAAAACAATCAACAGGCTATTTACGATATGGAAAAAAGGGGTTATGGTATTTATGCCAATAATTCAACCTTTCATTTAAGCAAAGATGTTACTAATGATTCAATTAAAAATTTTAATTATGGTGTTTATACTATCTCTTCGAGGCAATTAAACGGCTTTACCTCCATTCGTGAAATAGTTTTTGACAATAACAAAACAGGGGTTTACATAAGTTATCCGGATAATATTGCCAATCCGGTTGAAATACTTTTTAATGAGTTTCATACTATGACAGGTAATGCTGTTTCAAAATCCACTAGATAACACATCAAGTTTTATTGTTGAAGAGAACAATTTTCAAGGAGATGCAAGTATTTATAATACTCCTTTAACCTCATATGGCATTGTAGTTAATAATTGTGGCGAAATCACAAATTTTCTTTATAATAACGAACTAAACGGATTTGACATTGGTATTCAGGCGCAAGATTTTAATAGAGGTCAAAATAGCTCAGGCCTTCAAATAAAGTGTAATGATTATACCGTTTGCCGGTATGACACAAGAATAGTAGGAAGACAGCCTATTTTACCCGAATACGGGAT
>QILJ01000043.1 GCA_003233295.1 Ignavibacteria bacterium
GTTCCATATTCAGCAGACAATACATTTTACTTATTACTTTGAATACAAGCGTGGTATCATCAAATGGGAGACTTTCGCTTGTCCCAGGCTTGTTTAAACAATATTCTCGAATTCTTTCTATATCCATTTTTTTTACTCCGTATTTTAATTTATATTTTTCTTACTCTCTCAATAATCAAAAAAAATCTTTAAATTGTATTCCAAATTATTGGTAAATATTTATCACCCTCGTGATTGAAACAATTCAATGATTTATTTGTATATAACTAAATTCTTTTAGATTGGGAAAATAATGAAAAAACTATTATTCATACTTACACTCTTTTTATTCACTTTAAATTCTTTTGCGCAGACAGGTGAGCAATTTGCAGAACAAAATGCTGTAATTGATACATTCAAAGTTCTCTATCCAACCAAGTTGGAATCAAAGGTTGATAGAATTGTAACAACTCTTTTGTCAAGATATCATTATAGAAAAGTTGATCTGAATGATTCTCTATCATCAATTATTTTTGATAATTATATAAAGACACTGGATTACAATAGAATGTATTTCTTACAATCCGACATTGATCATTTTGAAAAATACAGGTACAGTTTGGATAATTATTTAAAAGAGGGTATTCTTTACGCTCCGTTCGAGATATTCGATACTTTTAAGAATCGGTTGACCGAAAGGATGCATTACGTGGTTGATCGTTTAAAAACCAAATTTGATTATTCGATCTCCGAGACCTTCATTCCTAACAGAGAAAAAGCTAAATGGGCAAAAAACACTGAAGAGCTTGACGATATCTGGCGTAAACGATTGAAGAACGATGCGCTGAATAAAAAGCTTGCAAAAGAAGATTGGGAAAAGACTTCAAAGACATTAACTAAAAGGTATCAAAGATTTCATAAGGTAATTCTTCAGTATAATCCAGAAGATGTCTTCCAAATTTATATGAATGCTTTCGCAAGTTCTATCGATCCGCATACGAGTTACTTCTCACCAATCACTTCAGAAAACTTCGATATTTCAATGAGCCTTTCGTTCGAGGGGATCGGGGCGTCACTAATGGTAAAGGATGATTACACTACAATTGCCAGAATAATACCGGGCGGTCCGGCTGCAAAGAGCAAAAATCTTTTTGAGAATGACAGAATTGTTGCCGTTGGTCAAGGTAAAGACGGCGAAATGGTTGATGTTGTCGGCTGGAGAATTGATAATGTGGTCAAATTGATAAGAGGGAAGAAAGGCACTATGGTGAGACTTGCCATCCTTAGAGCTGACGCAACTTTTGACATGCCGACCGAAGAGGTAAAACTTATAAGGGATAAAATCAAATTGGAAGAGCAGGCAGCTAGTTCAAAGGTTATCAATATTGAAGAGAATGAAAAGACTTATAAACTTGGTGTAATTGATATCCCGGCTTTTTATATCGACTTTGAAGCTCAAAGGAAACACGATCCTGATTATAGAAGTACAACACGAGACGTAAAAAAACTTATAACCAAGTTAGAAAAAGAAAACGTAGATGGTTTGATAATAGATCTTAGAAGCGATGGCGGCGGCTCTCTTCAAGAGGCTGTTCAGCTCACCGGTTTGTTTATTAAGCAAGGTCCGGTTGTGCAAGTGAAGAGTTCCGACGGGAAGATTGAAGTCGATAGAGACCCCGATCCTTCGCTTTTTTATGATAAGCCAATGGCAGTTCTGATTAATAGATACAGCGCTTCAGCTTCGGAAATATTTGCAGGCGCAATTCAAGATTACGGTAGAGGAGTCATAATAGGAGAGCAGAGTTTTGGAAAAGGAACTGTCCAGAATTTGATTGATCTTAATCGATTCATGCCTACAAAAGATGAAGACTTGGGTAAGCTGAAGATAACAGTTGCAAAATTTTATCGAATAACCGGCAGCAGCACACAGCTGCTTGGGGTAATGCCCGATGTCCAATTCCCATCGCTTCCTAGAGATGAGTTTGGCGAAGCTTCAGAGCCAAGCGCATTACCATGGGATCAGATAGCTCCGACCGAATACCAAATTTATGGTGATATAAAAACTTATGTTCCAAAACTTGAAGAGGAACATGAAAAACGAATTAAGGATAATTTTGAATTCCAATATTTAAAAGAGGATATTGAAGAATATAAGATCAGGAAGAAAAAAGTTGAATATTCTCTTAATGAAAAAGTTCGAGCTAAGGAAAGAGAAAAGTTTGAGAAAAGGAAAGAAGAAAGAAAGAAAGAACGCGAGAAGTATGAAAATCTGGAATTGAAAGGTAAAGAAGAAGTTAAGAAACCAAATATCAGAATTGATGATGGAAGAAACCGGTTTCATCTTAGCCGATCTGATGATTTTGGAAAAGAAAAAGTAGCTGTTAGATCTTGAGTAACAAAAAGTGAATTAAGGGCTAAACAGGTTGTATACATAACGCGGCAAAGCCGCAAGTGAAAAGGCAAACGTGAAATGTGAAAAAGTAACTTCAATATTTCATGCCTCTATTTTGACGTTTGACATTTCACGTTTGTTTACCAAAAATATAGTCTGTCATAAAATATCTTAACAGAAAAAACACTAATTTGACAATTAATACTATAGTGCTTATCCATCTTAATAGCACGCGGATAACACGGATTAAACCCAATCTATGCATTAGAAAAGCATTAATGCATAGACGACTAACTCGCTCTAAGCGTTTATAGATTTTACAATTTCACCTTTTTG
>QILJ01000030.1 GCA_003233295.1 Ignavibacteria bacterium
TCAATGACAAGTTCTGACGGACATTTGTTTGATGATTTACTTTGTTTAAGGAACGATATTCCATTCAGACGTTATCAAGGAATTCATAAAAGATTCGGGTCGCAGTATTATCGCGGTATTATTGAAGGAAACGGCAATCCTCCGGGTAATGATGTTTGGGTCGTTTACAGCGTGAACAAAGAAGATATCTGGATTGCCAAAATCACTGTACCGATTTCCGGGATTGAAAACGATGAGGTAAATCAGAATTTTGAAAATGTTGATAGTGAAATGCAGCTTGATAAATGGAATCTTTATGAACCAACTTGGGCGCCGATAAGTATTGTGGAGGATCCAATCAGATCGGGTAATAAATGTTTGGAACTTCGTGATGAAGAACCTATCGATTATGCGCGCGTAGAGAGGATCTTACCTGAAAGGAAAAAATTCACACTCAGTTTTAAAGTAAATGCAATGCAAATACCAATGGGATATGCCATGGATATTGAAGTGCAGGACAAACATGGTGTGAGACCTATGAAAATTAGATTGGACAGAGATTGGATAAGCTTTGACCATATGAAAACAACTGTACCGTTGCCTGTCCCGATCAAGTTGGGAAAGTGGTATTCATTCGATCTAACATTTGACTGCAACAGTCAAAGTTATTCAGCGAAAGTTGACGGGAAGGAAGTTGGCGAAAAAATTCCGTTTGCCTTCAAGGTCAATACGCTTCAAAGAATTGTTTTTAGAACTGGTCCGTACAGAGGTGAGGTTCCCCCGGTAGTGTTTAACGAAGCTGTTACTAATCCTGCCGGGTTGAATACGGAAGATATTCCCAGAACAGAAGAGAAAGTTAAAGCAAGTATATATTTGATTGACGATGTAATAACAAAAGGTGAGTAAAATGATCAACAGAAATTATAAAGAAGGTGAGCAGCTTGATGTTGCCGGGTTGAATAAAATAACAGTTTTATTGGATAGAAGTGAAACAGAATTAACAGAAATAGGTATGAATGAATGGAGACCTAATCTGGATGGACCGCCGCATAAACATAACGACAAAGACCAGGTATTTTATATCACCTCGGGTAAAGGGAAAGTAATTGTTTGCGGAAAAGAATTTGACACTCATCCGGGATGTGCTGTTTATGTCCCTGCAGGATGTGTACATCAGACAATTACAACATCCGAAGAACCATTTGTTTATCTACTTCTGAATATATTTAATAATCCCGATAAAGAAGGACACGCTTCGTTCAAGGATCATATTGAAAAAGTTAAGATGATCAGGAAACAACAGGCAGAAAGTGGAGAGACCGGGGATGATTCCGAAGGCGATATCAAAGTTGAGCAGAAGGATGTAAAATATTTTGAAACCGTTCTTAAAGGAAAGACTTATGAATTCGGTTCCAACTCAACTATTCTGTTATTGGATAGAAACGAAGTAAATAACTTTGAATTGGTTGTAGTTAAATGGTCTCCTCATAACAGAGGAGCAATGGTGGCTCATTCTGAAAAAGAGCAGTCGTTTTTTATTTTGAAAGGTACTGGTGAAATTACAATTAGTGATGAGACAGAAAAAGTAGTTCCTGGAAATCTGGTGTTTGTGCCGAGAGATACTCCGCATACAACAGAATCTTTTGACGAAGAATTAGTTTATCTCTGTCTAAATAGTTATCCCGTAAAACCTGAGGATGAAAGTTTCGATGCAATGTATAATCGCATAGCGCCAGAAAGAATCAAACGCTGGGAATCAGGTAGTTCAGAAGTAGGGGAATGATAACTTTTATTGAGAAAGAATAATTAATTGGATGAATAGTAAATTTAAAAATAAAGTTACCTTATTATTATTACTTGTGTTTTTAATCGGATGCAGTAAGTTCTCGCATATTTATCCCGAAGGTGATTTTCAAATATTGGTCATGTCTGATATCCATATAAAAAATAGTAAGTCAAGAGATGAGCGGCTTGCTAAAATGGTCGATAATATTAATAAAGGGAAATTTCCCGGGGTCGAATTTGTTGTCACTACAGGAGATAATGCTACGAGTTTTTATGACAACTATTATCCCGATAGTCTTGATAAAAGCTATAACCGTTTAGGAAGATTTGTGTATATAATGAGCAAGTTAAATATCCCAAAATATTTTGCTGTCGGGAATCATGAATATAAAATAGAAAGTGATCGTGATTCCGATGCACCATACGATAAAGAAGAAATAGAAAAGTTGACTAAAATGTGGACAGATGTTACCGGATTTCAGCCGTATTATTCTTTTGTTTGTTTATAAAGGATGGAAATTCATTGTTCTCAATAGTATGAGCGGAAGATATATGGATGGATTTTTCGATGATGACCAAATGAAATGGCTGGAGCAAGAGTTAAGCGAAAATCTCCCGACCCTTTTGTTTTTTCATCATCCGTTAACAACTGACTCATTTAGAATTTGGTGTGGACTAAGCGGACAAATGAATGTAAATAAAGAACCTGAATTTTATATGACGCTGAATAGATACAAGGATCAAATCAAGGGAATTTTTGTGGGGCACGGGCATAGATGGGTACATGATAAAATCTTTGGTACGATTGACGTTTACGAAACAGCGTCGTT
>QILJ01000199.1 GCA_003233295.1 Ignavibacteria bacterium
TATTGGTTTGAGCCAATAGTCACTAATCCTGTTCCTTCAGTAGTCGGACTGTCCATATTATAAGTATCTCCACTCAAAACATCCTTAAACTGAACTTTATCGTTAGAAACACTATTTGAGCCAGTTGTTGAGTTGTAGATTCTTGTAACCTGAATTAAATGCCCGCTGTCCTCATTACCTACAATAGTGTAGTCATCCTGACTAAGACTTGCGCCTTCAATAACCTTTATAGGATTTGAACTTGTATCACTCAAAGTAGTAGCACCACTATCATTATATGCAAAGTCAAATGTCTTCGTATTTGAATTACTATCTGTTAATGTCAAACTCATGCCTTTATCGCCTGATTTGTCAATCTTGATAGTGCCTCTTGCATTATCTTTCAAAGGACTTGTTAGCCCTGAGAAATCAATCTTGAAGCTTCCAAAGACAGGGTCCACAAAAGGAGTTCCCGCTAAGATTGCATCATTACTTGAATCTGGTGCAGATACTGCAATACTAAGCCCGGTTAATTTATCGGGTGTTCCAGTAAATGTAACAAGAGTTCCATCAATAGGGTCTCCATCTGAGCCTGTAGTAACTGCCGAACCGTTAGTAAATGTAAGTTTATTAGAACCTACAAGAACATTTGTGGTAACAGTACTAAGAGCTGCGGAAGATGTTACGGATTTGACAGCAATATCAATACCCCCAACCTTCTTGGAATTTCCTTCAGTGATTTTCTTACTCTGGCCATTGACCGAGATTGTAGCCGAACCACTATCTCCAGTAACTAATCCAATATCATAAGATGTACCATTAATTACAACGGTAGCCGTAGGATTAGGGCTACTCCCTCCTGCAACAAGATTAACTTCTTTTGCAGATGAAAATAGAACCAAATCATTAGCATCTGTAGCAGTACTAACAACAAAATCTTTTCCGAATAAGTGAAGTGTTTCACCTGCGGAGTCAGAACTTGTAAAGTTAATCTTTGGCATTGTAATTGATTCTGTATACAATGGAGAGCCAGTGCTTGTACTTAATGCAATTCCGACAACCGGGTCATCATTGGAGGATGGCTGATTATCAAAAGTCACTTTATCACTGCCTCCTATTTTGATTATTGAAGTAATCTTAGAATCAACATTTCCTGAGAATGTATAGTCCCCAAGAACTGTTGGAAGATCATTCCGAGTCAAAGTAGTCTTTGCGCTATCTAAAGATGTATCCAAAAAGATTTTAGTAGAACTAGAATCTAATGAAACGATATCTCCAGTTGTAGAGGTAACCGTACCGAGAGTTGCAGGAGCACTTGCATCTAAATTAGAAGCAATAAGACCCGCTGCAAGATTATCGGAGGGTGCTGCACTAGCGCCAGTAACAATAACAGTATTGCTTGTGAAAGGACTTGGATAAGAAGCAGCCGAAGCCACACCTATCGTTGAACCTATCAAAACCACACTTCCTAAAATTGTCATAGCTTTTCTTAATATATTTTTCATTATTTTAAACCTCCTTTCAGTACTATTAGTTTAGCCACCTTCTTCAAGTCTTCAAGGTTTCGCATTTGCGAATTCGGAATTTCTAATAGCCTGGCCGGGTCTTATAACTAGGGAGCGTTATAAGTGTTATCGCTAGGGTCCCTATATGAACACTGACTAGTCATGCATCATTGATAAACAATAACGCGTAATAATAAGACCTCCATTTATAAACTTTGCCCTTCTAATCTCGGAGAAATGCCCTTAAAACGCGTATTTTCGGGGGTTCCTTTATAAACCTTACGTTACCACGACAAAAAACAATGCTTTCTGTTGAATTCGTGTTTTTAATAATAACCTCAGGATAGTATATCTGGTGAGAAATCCCCCATATCCCTAAAACATAAGGTTTATATATCTAAATAAACATACCCTATATACAAAATGGCGCAAAAAAAGAAGACAAAAGTCCGATATGTAGATATAAATGCGGAGAGCGGGAGTTTTGTTTTGAAGTTTATCGGGGGTAAAAAATCGCATGATTTTTCGGATATTAAACTGCTAAGAAATCTCCTGAGCAATGAAAAAGCACGGATACTTTATGTCCTGAAATCAAATAATCCCAACTCAATTTATTCTTTGGCGAAACTTCTCGGGAGAGATTTTAAATCCGTGCGGGAGGATGTAAAGGTATTAGAGAGGTTTGGGTTTGTGGAATTTCATGCCGAAAAGACCGGAAAAAGAGAGTCTTTGAAACCTGTTCTGGTAATTGACCGTCTGGAAATAGTGATTGATATTTAATTTGTTCAGGGTGGGAAAACTTATATAACCGTTGTATTTTTAATTTACAAATTAAGGAAGATTATGAAAAACAAAAATAATTTAACTGAAGGGTCAATCCTGAAATCTCTGATAATATTATCGGTGCCAATCATTTTTGCAAATATATTACAGACGGCTTATCAATTAACAGATACTTTTTGGGTTGGAAGACTTGGAACCGTCGCTGTTGCAGCAGTATCCATTAGTTTCCCGATTATTTTTCTCATTATTTCTCTGGGTGGCGGTTTGGCGATGGCGGGAACTATTCTCGTGGCTCAATACAAAGGAAAAGAAGACAGAAAATCCGTAAATCACATCACCTCTCAAACACTATTGATGGTTGTGATAATCTCAATTATTCTTGCTACGATAGGATATGTTTTATCACCATTTTTGATTAAATTAATGGGCGCTGAAACCGCGGTTTTCGCCAGTGCAGTTTCATATATGAAAATTTCCTTTATTGGGATGATTTTTATGTTCACCTATATGGTTTTCCAGTCTTTAATGAGGGGTGTTGGGGATGTTAAAACCCCGGTGTATATTGTTCTCGGGACAGTTTTATTAAATCTTATCCTTGATCCGCTATTCATTTTCGGATATGGTTTTATCCATGCATACGGGGTAACCGGAGCAGCAATCGCAACTATCGGCACGCAGGGTTTAGCGGCAATAATCGGCATAGCATTATTACTAAAAGGGAAACACCAAATTCAATTACACTTAAAAGATTTAAAGCCAGATTGGACACTAATAAAAAAAATGTTTAGATTGGGTTTCCCGGCATCTGTTGAACAATCAACAAGGGCACTCGGAATGACCGTCATGACATTTTTAGTTGCTACATACGGGACACTTACACTCGCGGCTTATGGTATTGGTAGTAGAATTTTAAGTTTTATTATTATTCCTGCATTCGGTTTGTCTATGGCGACCTCAACACTTGTAGGACAGAATATTGGCGCCGGAAAAACCAAACGAGCCGAAAAAATCACAAAACTAAGTGCTTTAACAGGTTTCATAGTTTTAACAATAATCGGTATCCTAATGTTTATTTTTGCAAAGCAAATCTCCGCAATATTTATCCCGGGGGAATTAGAGACAATTCAATCAAGTGCTTTGTTTATCAAAATAATGGCCCTAACATTTGGATTTATCGGCATTCAAATGGCTTTAAATGGAGCATTCAGAGGTTCTGGGAACACGATGATTTCAATGACGCTGTCCATAATCTCATTATGGGTTTTAAGGTTCCCCATAGCTTATATATTATCAAAACACACCCTCCTTGCAGAAGTAGGTTTATGGATAGCATTCCCGGCGGCGAATATCCTCGTTGCAATAATGGCTATAATCTGGTTTATGAAAGGAACCTGGAAGCAAAAACAAATAATAGAAAAGACAAAACTCAGCAGAGAAATAACAAAAGAAACAATTATTGAAGAAGGAATGAATTAAATAAATAAGGGATTAAATAAGGAATTGGTTAGATAAATAAGGAATTGGTTAGATAAATAAGGAATTGGTTAGATAAATAAGGAATTGGTTAGATAAATAAGGAA
>QILJ01000174.1 GCA_003233295.1 Ignavibacteria bacterium
TAATAATATCTTTAATTATCTCTTTGATATGTTTGTTAGAAATTTCACTGCCGGAATCTGTAGACAATCCTTCACTGAAAAAATATTTAAGCTCATGAATCCCGACAGGACTTTGAACATATTTACCGTTTACCACTCGGCTTATCGTAGAAATATCCATCTGGATTTCATCGGCAATATCTTTGTAGATCATCGGCTTTAATGCTTTCGGTCCGATTTCGAAGAACTCATATTGCTTTTCCAGAATTGTGCGCATAATTGAAAGTAATGTATGTCGCCTTTGATTTATTGAAGCAATGAACCACTTAGCAGATTCAAACTTTTCGCGTAAAAATTTATGGGCATCTTTTTGGCGCGGATTAATTTTCCTTTTTCTCTTATTAGTGTTAAGCATTTCCAGATAAGTCTGATTAATTGTAACCGAAGGCAGACTTCTATCGTTCAGAGTAACAATATAATTATCATCAATTTTCTCTATTGTGAAATCGGGAGTTATTTGATTTGATTCCTCAACCTGAATATTTCCTTCACCCGGTTTTGGATTGAGTTTATAAATTACATCAAAAGTTTTCTTAAGTGTTTCATGCTTATTTACAAAATCTTCATAATGATCGGTTAATATTTTTTCGGCAAGGAAGCTGTAATAAGGGTCAAAGTTTGCATTTCTCAGTTGTACAAGTAGACATTCCTGCAGATCTCTGCATGCAATTCCAATAGGTTCAAATTTTTGAATTTTATGTAATATTCGTTCGGCATCTTCCATCGATATTTTAATATGATCGAACAGATCGAGGTCTTCAACCAAACTTTCCAAGGATTGAGTAAAATATCCGTCTTCATCTAAACTCTGGATTATCATCTCACCGAGGATGATCAATTCCTCCGGTTCATCCAATACATGAAGCTGTTCCATTAATTTATCGCTCAGCGAAATACGCTGCGGAGCCAGAGGTTTTCCCTTATCATCTTCGTCCGGACTATAATTTATCCTATCTTCGTCCAGGTCCCCCTCATTCATAAAATCTTCTATTTCATAATCATCGGTGGCAGAATCAAATTCATCATCAGTAGTTTCTGCCGGTTCGGTTTCTACTTGATCTTGAGTGAGTTCAACCTCGTCAAGCATTTGTTCTTCAAGAAGAGGATTCATCTCAATTTCAGCCTTTATTCTTTGCTCCAAAGCCATTGTATTTAATTGAAGCAACTTCTGATACTGAATTTGCTGAGGAGAAAGCTTCTGCGTCTGCATTAATTTTTGTGAAAAAGATAACATATTTTATTCCTTAGTAGGTTTCATTAGTTTTTTATACCATTCTGACCCGTACATTCTCCCGAGTCCGTCCTTACAAAATTGAGCAACTGTCAATTTGGTTTCTTCACCATATTTCAAAGCTTCTGAGCATTCGGCGTATTCTTCAAATTTTAGAACATCTCCACCGAATTTATTTATTCTTATTGGAAAAAGATGACAAGAAATTGGTTTTAAGAAATCAGTTCCTTTTTTGTAATAAGCTTTTTCAATTGCACACTTAGCTACATCACCATCATAATAAGCAAAAACACATTCACGTCTATCAATACTTGCAACCATCAAGTCACCATCAACCTCAAACCAGAACTTGTTGCGTTTCAAATACTTCAAGTTCTTCCTAGGAAGATATTTTTTAACAACATGCAGTACATTTTCAATCTTTTCAATTTCACTTCCAAGTAACGGTGCGCCGTAATCGCTTACCATCGTGCAGCATGCACCTTTACATTTTGAAAGATCACACGTAAATCTTTTTCTTAAAACTTCCTCATTAACGAGGACATCATCTACTTCTATAAAATCTTTAAACATATATTTTTTGGAATAATTTTTGTTAAGATACAAATTTCGTACCAAAAAATGAAGAATATTTGTAAATTCATACTGGAAATTGTTTTTAATGTCTAAAATGTTAAAAATCAAATTATTTTGCAGTTTTTTAGGAGATAGATAATGAAATTTGAGAATAAAACCATACTGATTACTGGCGCTTCAACAGGAATTGGGAAAGCGATTTCCCGGAAATTACTGCAAAGAAGTTGTAATCTTGTTCTGATCGCACGTAGAGATTTCCTTATTATGGATTATATAAATGAAACAGAAAACATCACAGCAAAGGTTAAAATTGTTAAATGTGATGTCAGTAAAAAAAACGAGGTCGAAAACGCTCATAATGAAGCTATTTCTGAATTTGATAATATTGATATAGCAGTATTGAATTCAGGAGTCGGATTTCATGTTACTCCTTCTACATTTAATTCCAAATATGCTGAGGAAACTATAAATATTAACTTTTTGGGAGTGGTTTATTGGATTGAGCAGATTCTTCCGGAAATGATGAAAAGAAAAGGTGGAATAATTGCGCCTGTTTCAAGTCTTGCAGATAACCGGGGATACTCTGGTAGCGGATTTTATTGTGCAAGTAAAGCCGCACTCTCAATTTTTCTGGAAGGATTAAGTATCGATCTGAAAAAATTCGGTATTAAGATCATAACTATCAAACCCGGATTTGTAAAAACTCCTATGACCGATAAAAATAAATTCAAAATGCCATTTATAATCCCAGTTGAAAAGTCTGCCGATTATATAATTACCGGAATAGAGAAAGAAAAAAGTATCATCCAATTTCCGCTGCCTACTGTTATCGGGGCAAAAATTATATCGGTTTGCTGCCTAATTGGTTATATAAACTACTTGCAAAATCTGGATTTTAACCCGACAAAAACGTCTTTCATTAAGCAAAAATTCTTGTTAATAAAGTTCTAATTTTAGTATTTTAGGCGATTCATTTAAAATCATTGAGAATGCATATGTTTAATTCAATAGTAATGGTAAAACAGGTTCCCGATACAGCTAACATTACCGGCAAGGTAATGAAAGATGATGGAACAGTTAACCGATCTATGCTGCCTGCCATTTTTAATCATGAAGATAAAGAAGCATTAGAATTAGCATTACAAGTTAAAGAACGTTACGGAGGTACAGTTAGTGTGATCACAATGGGTCCGCCGCGTGCATCCGAAATGCTGAAAGAATGCTTATATATGGGCGCTGACAAAGCTTATCTTATAAGCGATAGGAAATTTGCCGGTTCTGATACTCTTGCAACATCTTATGTGTTGAGTGAAGCAATTAAACATATAGGTGAGTTTGATTTTGTTTTTGCGGGAAGACAAGCTATAGACGGCGATACCGCACAAGTGGGACCTCAAACTGCTGAGAAATTGAAATTATCGCAAGTTACCTATGCAGAAGACATTCAGCAAATTGAAAACAACAGCGTAAGGATAAAAAGAAAAATTGACGGCGGACATGAAATTGTTGAAGCCAAGCTTCCTCTGCTTATCACTGTTGTAAAAGGCGCTAACGAACCGAGACCTTTTAATGCCAAATTCCTCATGATCTATAAAAATGCAAAAACATTGCTTGATCTTGAAAAGATAGCAAATGAAAATTCTCTCTTAGTTTTGGAAGATCTCGTTAATGAATACAAGGAAAAAAATCTTTATATAACAACATTAACTACGGAAGATCTGCCTTCAATTGATTTAACAAGAATTGGGCTGCATGGATCGCCGACAAAAGTACACAAAGTTGAATCGGTTGTCCTTTCGGGCGGTGAAGCGGTAAATATTCCTCCGACAAAAGAAGGAATAAGCGAATTGATTGATACTTTATTGAAATGAATGGAAAATAAAACAAGAGAAGTTTGGGTATTCATTGAACAGCGTAACGGTAAGCCAGCCGATGTAAGTCTTGAGCTGCTGAGTAAAGGGAGAAAACTTGCCGATACTCTTAACGGTGTGCTTAAATCTGTTGTACTTGGACACAATGTAAAAAATATAGCAGAAGAAACTTCTAAGTACGGCGCTGATTCTGTTTTATTAATAGATCATCCGGAACTGGAGAAATACCGACCTCTTCCATACAGCAGAATGATGAATAAACTCGTGAACGAACATAAACCAAGAATCGTATTATTCGGAGCGACAGTTATCGGTAGAGGTTTAGCACCGCGTGTGGCTTCAAACACAGTAAGCGGTTTAACAGCAGATTGTACCGATCTCCAGATCTCTGATGTGACATATCTAAAGAAAGAATATCAAGAATTGTTGCTTCAAATTCGTCCGGCATTCGGCGGAAATATTATTGCAACAATTATCACACCCGACAATCCCGTTCAGATGGCAACCGTTCGAGAAGGTGTTATGGAACTGCACGAACTTGATGCTCCGAATCCGGTTAAAATTGAAGAGATACCATATATTCCCGATACTACAGACGACCTTGTAAAAATCATCGAACAATATAGAGAAGAAAGTAAAGTTAATCTCAAAGGTTCGCCTATAATTGTAGCAGGCGGTTACGGACTTGGATCAAAAGATAATTTCAAACTTATACATGATCTTGCCGAAACTATAGGAGGTGAAGTTGCCGGAAGCCGTGCCGCTGTTGATGCCGGTTTTGTAAGTCCCGATAGACAAATAGGTCAAACCGGTGTTACAGTAAGACCAAAAC
>QILJ01000292.1 GCA_003233295.1 Ignavibacteria bacterium
CAGGCGGGCTGGTACTCGTGCTGCCACCAGAGGCACCAGTAGTTGATGGCTGAGATCCATTACTTCGGGAGTACGATGGATTTATCTGAAAGGTTCCACCCAGCACCAGGCGCTCAGATAGCGGTCTCCCCTCTAAACTATTGCGCTTTACTGCAGTGGACATGTCTTTGGTGGATTGGATTGATGAGTATTTCTTTTTGAAAGTGGCCAGTTTTTGTTGGGCTGCTTGCAATTTATCCTGGTGCTGCGAAAAATGTTTATTGACCAGTTCCTTGGCCTTGCTTCTAATTTTGCCCTTGTCTTGATAGCCCTCGAGCTTTCCCCGGTAGTCTTCAGGTATTTTACGTGCTTGCTCCAATTCTGCTGACAGTTTTTGCAGCTCCTGGAACTCCGGATATTTGCCAATCTTAGATTCCAACTGCTTCATCAATGGACTGTCCTTGGTCAGACCGCCTGAAATAATGTCTTGTACTTCCTTAAAGTACCCGCTGGATTCGACCGTAACCCTTAAGCGCCTGCAGCTCTTCCAGGTTTAGTAGTTTATCCCGGCATTGCCCAACCACTCCTTCCAGTTGGTCCAGCTGGCCACTATAGTGCTCGACCCAGGCAAGTTCTTCGGTGTCGGTGTCGGTGTCGGTGTCGGTGATTTGAGATTTGTAGGATTGGAGGGATTCATTGATGCCGCTCATTTTAGAGGTGTATTGCTCCGGGGTTAGCTTATCGAAGTTGTCATTGAGGAAATTATCTCCTGAGATATTGGAAAGTGAATCCAGGCCTTGAAGTTTGTTGGTGGCTTTGCTTTGTAGGTTGTTAATTCTAGCCTGTAAAAGTTGGGCCTTGGCTTAGAGCAGGCTATCAATATGAGCAAGGTTGTCTTTTGGCAAGTGGGAGATGATGTACATCTTTTGTCTGGCCCTATTCTGTGTACATAATCCATGCGATTCAAACTGAAAGCCTTGGTCTGCTAGGTGGTCTTGAGCCCGTAAAAATAGGCTAGATGAGAGTAACAATATGGTCACTCCCTATTTCAATTGTACATTGCTATTCCTCCCTTTATTAAGGATATATAGTTGAATTTTATAATAATTGTAGTCATTAGCTGCTTTATCAGGTCATCAATTAATTCACTATCATCGTGTATGTTCTAAATTCTCTATCTATTACCGTCAAATTGCTTCATTACGAAGGATCGGCAGAAGTTTCAACCACATAGAAAGTATAAGGCATGATAAGTTCTGCCAAGTCCAAGGTGTCATTAAATTCACTCTCCTCATAATTAAATGAGAAACCAACTGTTTTAATACCAAGTTCATATGCTTTCGAAGAATAACTAAAGGTGTTTGCCATGATAGGGGCTAAGCTCTCCTTAGGTTTAAAATACACATCTGAACTGTCAACTTGAATATATTCTCCTGACGAAACCTTCATTATTCCCTTCATGGGGATTCCAAATGTAATTTTTAATCGGACACTATCTCCTAATTTAACTGTGTCACATTCGGATCGGAGAAACGGAACCGCTGTTTCAATTTGTTTTTCTCCATCCACTCCATAGATAGTAAAGTAAATCACTTCTCCAAGGTCATTATAGATTTTACGCTCTTTAATCGCACCATTAGGATAATAATATTCAAAAGTACCTGTTCGAACCCCCAAATCCCAGTTGGATAAAGTTTGTAATGTTCCATCCTGATAATATTCGTAACACAATCCATGTAATTCGCCACTTTTATACGATCCAACAAGTTTAGTCAACCCATCCGGATGGTATTCAATTATTTCTCCATTCCGAATTCCGTCAACAAGGTCAACTTCGTACATTAGTTTTCCATCACTAGTTCTCCCTATCTCAGTTTTTTTATTACTGCATCCCACAATTGCCAATATTGCAACAGTAATTATAATGCTAATGTTAATTTTATTGTTGAACTTTTCCATCTTTACCTATAAGCAAAATATTTCCATTAACATTTACTCTCCTAAATCCTTCACGGGGCTGTCCTGGGCCTCTGCCTATTGAAACTGGGAACATATCTACCGTATCTCCTCTTACACCAACGCTACTATTTTATGAAACCGTTTTTTCGATTATTCCTGTCCTTTCTTCCACCTCCATTACAAAATCCAACATATCCGCCAAATTCGTAATTACCGTGTTCTCCACACTAGCAATACTTCTAACAACTATCAAAATATTAATATTCGTTTCTTCTTGCTGTTTAGTTTTGCCATCGTTATCATCAAAATCTCTGGTTGGGCCCTCACCGCTACCTTTACTCTGAACAAGGTTTCCACCGCCACCATTTTTGATGTCATGGTCATCAAGAATCCCGGCAATATCTGTTACAAAATCCTCACCCAGTTGAACAAAACCTTCTTTAATTTCCTGTAGTCCCTCTTTACTAAAGAATTTTCTAGCATTATTTTTAGCTTCTTGCACGCCATCCAATAATTCCTCGCCCTTACATGGTGGATTGTCACATGTAGGCATCATACCATCCGGATCAGTAAACCGAATGGGGTTATCAAAGGCATAATTGTAGGGAGAATGTCGACGCATCAAGTCTGCTGCTGGATCAAGAACATGCCACCTGCCAATCGCTGGACATACATCCTGGCCCCGTAGTCCATCCAGCCTAGGTCCAGCTCATCCTGATCTTCCTTCCCATTGTACTTAAATGGATTGCTGCCTTGCTTCCCTACTCCCCCCATAGTGAGCCCAAAGGGGTAGTAGTGATCTTCTTGTATGATCGGTGATTCAGTATGCGTAACCTTTAGCTCATCAAAGAACACATCCAAATCCAGCGCACTTTCATTGGTTAGGTAAATATACAAAGGTTTAATGTTCATTTCTTTTGCATCGCCCA
>QILJ01000286.1 GCA_003233295.1 Ignavibacteria bacterium
TATCCCATTTTCCTTACCGGTTTATCATTGATTGTGTTGGTGAGTTTCATTGACGACCTAAATTCAATATCATCTACTTCCAGATTTATAACACAACTTACTTCGGCAATTCTCTTAGGCTTACAGCTCGAACCAATAAATTTAACCTGGTATATAGCTCTGATTGTTCTAATATTAGGTATTGGTGCAATGAACGCTTATAATTTCATGGATGGCATCAATGGGATAACCGGAATTTACAGTATTGCGGTAATTTCAGCTCTAATGTTCATGGATTTTTTCATAATAGACTTTGTTGATTCCGAGCTGCTAATAATGTTACTTTGCAGCCTGGTAATTTTCGGATTCTATAATTTTAGGAAAAATGCAATATGTTTTGCTGGCGATGTTGGAAGTATATCAATGGCCTACATAATTATATTTGGAATTGCCCTTCTTGTAATTTGCCACTGAGGACTTTAGTTTTATTCTGTTGTTGTCGGTCTATGGTGTGGATAGCATTTTAACCATTATCCATCGACTGATTAAAAAGGAGAATATATTTAGTGCACATCGGTCTCATCTATATCAATATCTGGTAAACATACGGCAAATCGGTCATTTGAAAATTGCTGTGATTTATGGGTTGATCCAGCTTGTCATAAACATTCTTATAATCTACAACTTTCAATTTCAGTATTTACCATTTTCCGTTATAGCTATTATCACTTTACTCCCTTTATGTTATAGCTATTATCACTTTACTCCCTTTATGTTTGACCTATATTTATTTAAAATTTAAATTGGAGAAAGAATTACTAATTTTAGATAATGCTTAATAATGGCATTTATGCCAAATATGTAAAGCCTGTTTTGGATTACAGTATGGTATTCTTACTTAGTTTCATATGTTTTCCAATAGCGTTAAGTATTGTAATTCTTTATTTGATCACAGGGGAAAAACCCCTGCTGTTTGTTCAGGAACGTGTCGGTAAAGGAGAGGAAGTATTCAAAATTTTCAAGTTTAGATCTCTAACCTCTAAAATGAGTGAAAACGGACAGAATATTCTGGTTCCGTTTCCTTTGGGGACACTATTAAGAAGAACTTCACTAGACGAAATTCCACAACTATGGAATGTCCTAAAACAGGAAATGTCACTCATTGGTCCTAGACCGTTGCTGGTAGGATATTTGGGCAAATATTCTGAAAATCAGAAAAAGCGTCATTTGGTTAAACCTGGAATTACCGGTTGGGCGCAAGTCAAAGGCAGGAATATATTGAAATGGGACAAAAGGTTTGAATTTGATCTGTATTATGTGAGAAATGTTTCATTTATTTTAGATATAAAGATCTTGGCTTTGACCATATACAACTACTTCTTTAAAAATAATGTCGTGCCAGATTTTGATGAACCATTTGAAGGGAATCAATGAACAATATTGCCATTATAGGGGCCGGTGGGTTTGGAAGAGAAACACTTCTGGCCATTCACCAAATCAATCAGGATTATGAAAGATGGAACGTATTAGGTTTTTTTGACGATGGGTTGAAGATTGATAATAGGGTAGATGGTTGTTTGATCCTGGGTGGAATAATGGAGTTGAATACATGGAATGGTAAATTGAACTCGGTGATTGCCATCGGAAACCCGTTGGTTAAAAAAAGAGTGTTCGAAAGCATTAACAATACCTACATTTCATTTCCCAAAATTATTCACCCCAGTGTCTCATATGGCCCTCTATCGGGATCTTGTGAGGGATTGATAATTGGTGCAAACAGTTCAATTACTTCCAATGTTTCGATAGGGAGACAGGTTGCGATAAACTTAAATTGTACCATCGGTCATGATTGTACCATTGGGGATTTTTGTAGTATAATGCCTGGAGTAAATATTTCAGGAGATGTGAACATAGGCCCCGGTTCCTATATTGGAACTGGAGCAAAAATATTGCCAGGTATCAGTATAGGTCATAATGCTATTGTTGGAGCGGGAGCAGTGGTGACATGTGATGTAGAATCAGGAGCCAAAGTAGTAGGAGTACCCGCGAAACCAAAGTAATGTGAAGTCAGCTATCAACTTGATCAAGGAGTTTAAACCTGCATTGCAGTTTTTAGGAGTATTCATAGTTTGTTATGTTGCTATGAGCTTGGTTTATGGGTTGTACATTGAAAGTTATGGTGAAAAGATAGACCCATGGACAAAAACAGTTGCTCAACAAGTAGCCATGCTGGTAACCACTACAGATGAATCTGTGGTAATTCTGGATAGCTACCATGCAAGATCTTGTTCACTAGCAAACTCAGGGGGTGAGGTATTGTCTGTTTTCGAAGGCTGCAATGGACTTAATGTCATCATTTTGTTTCTTTCCTTTCTCATAGCGTATCGAGGCCCGGTTAAGAAATTTATTATATTTGCTATAGTGGGTGTCATCATCATTCATGTGGTAAATTTAGGTAGAGTAGCCATGCTTTATTACGTGGCAAATAGCTTTCCACACTTTATGTACTTTACCCATAAATATTTATTTACAGCTATTATTTATGCGGTCGTTTTTGGGTTATGGTATCTTTGGGCAACAAAATATAATGCAAACCCCATCCTTTCAAAGACTTCTGGCCATTCCTAAATCAGGTAGAAGAATTACCGCACTTACACTTGCAGTACTGGGGCTTTCTGCGGTGTATTTATTTCAGCAATTCAACTATATGGGTTATTTCTTTGGATCGATTGGGGACCAATTGCACCCGTATACAGTGTTTGTTTTTAATAAAACCTTTCGCTACCTGTTAAACGATACCTTAAGCATTTTGATGATTTATGGGCTGTTTTACAAAAAATCATACACCATGATTGGGTTCTACCTTGAATTAATAGGGCTGGTAATTTTACTGCCGCTCTATT
>QILJ01000309.1 GCA_003233295.1 Ignavibacteria bacterium
AGTAATATTTTTTTCAGTGTGGATGCTCTTATAGATGACAAATCTGCGCAGCATTTGGGACAAATGCTTTTTAACTATTTAATCGCTACTTGTTCACCGCTTCGCGTGGAGTTTATTCAAACTTATTGGTTTTTTTTGGGCCTATTAAAATTCGAAAGAAAGTTCTCATCCAGGACATTGAAAATACACCTCGATACTCTAGAACAGCAGATGACAGTAAATATTTTATAGCTTTTTTACGATTACGCTTAGCTATCTCTTTATTTGACTTTGCAATATAAATTGCTGACTTATTTATATTAGTCTTCTTTCTTAGTTTAAAGTACTGACTATCACCAATTTCCTTTTTATAGTATTCGAGTATTTCCTCATATTCATGATATATGTTCGCTGCCCCAGAAGAAGTTTTTGTACTATCATAAAAACGCATAAGAGATAGCTTTTCGTCAATACGATGAAATTTAAATTTTCTTGATAACCGTATCCATAAGTCTAGGTCCATTACATAATGTAGATCTTCACGAATTACACCAACGCTTTTAATTGCATATGCTGAAAAAAAAACAGAAGGTTGTGGAAGATATAATCCCTCTGGATAACGCAATAGATTAAGGAAATTAATATCCCAGATAGGCACTTTCCACTTAAATTTTAGGTTATGATCCACGTACTCAGATTGACCAACGATTACTTCAGCCTTATGTGTTTGTCCACCTATTTGACACAAAACATCTTTACAATATAAATCGTCTGAGTTGAGCCAGCCATATATACTTCCTTTTGCCCCAGAAAACCCCTTGTTTAATGCATGAGACTGCCCCCTATCAGACTCACTCACCCAATGCTTTATCCATGGGCTGTATTTCTTTATGATCTCGACACTCTCGTCCATGCTGCCCCCGTCGATGATGATAAGGATAGCCTTGCAGAAGCACGGACCGAATTGTTTCCTCAATAAACTGACCCTGGTTGTAGCTAGGCGTAACAATTGATATTCGTGGCCATGGTGTGCCATCTGGCATCGTGTCTGGAAGTTGCTCGGACTCTTCAATCCAGGGCCAGCCGGTTTTGCCTTTGGGGGGTGGGGGAAATTCGGATAGTCTAGGGCAACGCATTATTTAACGACAATAACGCCGCAATGAATGAACACCATCCAGTATGGAGTTCACTTCTAAATCCAACTGGCATAAAACCACGCTACCACGTTTCATACCAGTTTCCTGTTTTGACGATTTAGAAGGGAAATACACAGCAAGGTTATACTCATCAATTTCCTCAATCAGATACTCTAGATCTAAAGATTTTCCAATACCGTAATCATCATATGTATACCCCGTATTATCAGGTACTTTGAAGTCATCCACCATTACAACAGCATGTGGACAATTTTCGAATATTATATTTACCTCTTCCTTTAACGGCAGATCTTCATACCAATGTGCATCCAGATAAAAGAAAAGACGACTGTTTTTCTTATTTTTTAATTTACCTTGAAATAACCCCCTCAATTTGTCGCGACTATCACCATTATATAGAGTTACATTTTTGAACTTTCGGAGCCGGACCTTTGCATAACCATAGTTTCTTGCAACTCCTTCGATAGATAAAACCGGTAGATTTTCATTGGCAAACAACTTAGTTGTTGTTCCTTGATACGTACCGGTCTCTATGATTGCTTCAGGCTTGACCATCCTGATTATATCAATATATATTTGTTTTCGTATTTCCTGCCCATTGAATGGACCGCCCCATGTATTTCCGCGATCAGGAAAGCGGTAGTAGTCCAACACCCCAAGATTAACTTCACCTAGTAATTTTTTAAATATTTCACGCAACATAAATTTATAATTTTCTCTTTTCTTTAAGTATTGTCGCTGGCACACCAGCAACTACGGTATATGGAGGGACATCTTTATTTACAACAGAACCAGCCCCTATCACTGAATGCTCACCAATTGTAATACCTGGAAAAATGACTGCATGCGAACCTATCCAGACATCATTTTTTATTATGACGGAGCTTTCTATAAGAGTTTTACTCATAACTTCAGCATATGGGTCATGAGATGCGCTTGTAATCGCCACATGTGATGCAATCATCGTTCTACTACCAATGGTGATACCCCCATTGCCCCACATATGCACATACGAAGCAATTGAAACTTCGTCTAAAATTTTTACTCTCCCGGGCACTTCAATTACAAGTGGAAGCCTTAATGCTACGTTTTCCCCACAGTATTCAAGTGAATCCTCAATATTTTTTATTCTTACTCTGTCAACTAAATTGACCAAGCGTTTTCCAAATATATGAAATATAGTCTTCATATCAATATATAGAGCGAAGATCCCATACGGCATTTTGATTCACCATACCCCACCTTTGATCGAATGCCTTGCCTGTAACAAATGCAGGCAACACTTCAAAAGATTGGCAATTATCTATCCATTCCAGGAATGTTCGTGACTGATCAAAGGCACCTGCCGATATTGTATAACTACCAGGCATCAACCCTATTTGTTCAGTAATAAAAGTTAGCTTGAAATTGCCTGGTGTTACCTCTAGAAGTTCTTTATCAATTTGGTGAGCACTTAAAACAGACCTTCCATCCATATCAAATATCATAAACCAGAAATAACATTTACCAGAAAACTTTATATCAAGATCAATAACAATCTTTATATCTTGTTGGATAAGAAATGAATTGCTTACCTCCCCTTCTTTGGAGAACATTGCACAACGATTGAATACCACCTTTCCATTTCCCTTGTTGCGCATAGATGGTTCAATAATAATTTCGTGAACTTTGTTGTCAACAGATTGGTATACAGCAGCCACATCTAATACAGATCCATATTCCACCAAGTTCCCATTTTGCAATAATATACACTTTTCACATAATGCTTTAATTGCGCCCATATTATGGCTAACGAACAATACCGTCCTTCCATGACCCGCCACATCCTTCATCTTACCCAGACATTTTTTCTGAAACTCCGCATCCCCGACTGCCAGCACTTCATCCACCAATGCGCAGCCACGGCAAACGCGAGGCGTACATACATGCCGCTGGAGTATCGTTTTACCGGGGTATCCAGGAATTTTTCTATCTCGGAAAATTCCACAATTTCATCAAATTTTCTTCTGATTTCTGCCCGTGACATGCCGAGAATCGCGCCGTTGAGAAATATGTTTTCACGCCCGGTTAATTCAGGATGAAAACCTGTTCCGACTTCCAGCAGGCTGGCTACCCTGCCCTTAATTGTCACCTTCCCTTCACTGGGTTCGGTAATCCTGGAAAGTATCTTGAGTAAGGTTGATTTACCTGCGCCATTGCGACCTATCCCACCACATCGCCACGCTTTATTTCAAAATTTATATCTTTGAGCGCCCAGAAGTCTTCCAGGCTATCACCGGGGACAATTGCCCGGCCATGCATCATATCCTGTGCAGAACGCGCAAGTCCCTTGATGGTGCGACCGACTACATCACGCAGTGCTGTATAGCTTTCCTGCTGATTCTGATGGCCGATGATATATTTTTTACCGAGGTTTTCGGCTGAGATGACGACATCTGACATGGTAATTTTACTTAGACAAGATCCGCGAAGGTCTTCTCGGTTTTTCTGAAATACCTGATTCCGTACCAGAGAAAGAAAATGACAATGCCGAGACTCATAAGGAAACCCGGCATGTAGAGCTGACTCTCGCCACCCAGGAGGCTCCATCGAAATCCATCAATTACCCCTACTACTGGATTTAAACTGTAAA
>QILJ01000308.1 GCA_003233295.1 Ignavibacteria bacterium
GAGATGGAGCAAGTTCGATTGAGAGTGAGTCCAAGTTAACTTGCCTCGGCATTGTCGATTCGGCTTGATATGTTTTTCCCTCGGCTTTTACTGTGATACTGTAACTCCTCCCCGATTTACCTTTTATAGAGTTCGTTTGGTATAGTCCGTCTTCAACTTCTATTAGTGTACTGCTGTTGCCCTCACTATCTGTAATAACAATATTAGCTCCAGACACTTTTTTATAAATTCCCGGCTGATAGAAATCTGTTGATTTTGTTATCCGCACTTTAGTTAGGGTATCATTATTTGTCACTTCCCCTTCAATAACAATTCTAGGGGCAGCAGAATTCAAATCAACTACAATTACATCCTCGCAGCCAAAAAGAGAGATGACAAATATATTTGCTAAAATAATTTTTATGTACTTCTTCATAAATATTACCTAAAAACTAAAATTAAAAGTTATTGACGGAACAACTCCGAACAATGCCAAGCGAACTGCCTCGGTATAATTAGGGTTTGATTCGTTTTCACGGAATGTTATTGTATATGCATTCCGCTATATGCATTGTAAAGTGAAAAAGTAAGACTCATTTCGGAATCTTTCCGTTTTCTCAAAATCATTGTAACGCCCACATCCAGCCTATGATACGAAGGCATACGGTAGCCGTTTCTTTCGGTGTACAGATTGAGAGTATTTCCATCAACAGAATACTTACCGCTTGGAAATGTTACTGCATCACCAGTGTAGTAAATCCAATTTGCTGAGAATGTCCACCATTTACTTAACTTGTAAATAGCCGTTATTGAAAAATCGTGCGTCCTATCCTGCCTTGCGGGGAAAGGATCTCCATCATTTATATCGGGGAATTCTCTCTCGGTTTTTGAAAGTGTATAACTGATCCACCCGGTAAGATTTCCAATATTCTTCTTTAAATAAAATTCGATACCATATGACCATCCTTTTCCAAAAACTAATTGTGATTCAATATACTCGTTAAAATATATATCGGCGCCGTTCTCGTATTCAATCTGGTTCTGCATATTTTTATAGTATATTTCTACTGATGATTCAAAAGCGTTATTACCAAAGTTTCTGAAATAACCTAGACTTACTTGATTGGCGATCTCTGGTTTAATTATATCCGTTGTAGGTAACCAGATATCAATAGGAGTTGACGTTGTTGACGAAGAAAGCATATGTATATATTGGAAATTTCTTGCATATGCTCCTTTTATGGAACTGGTTTCGTCTAAAAGATATGTGGTGGAAATACGCGGTTCAAACCCGCCGTAACTACTAATAATTTCTCCGCTATTATACTCGGTAACGCTTGTTGGAATATTAAGCTCATCGTAAGTATAAACTTTACCCGGACCTAAGTTAAGATAGTGAGAATATCTTAGTCCATAGTTAATTTTAAGTCTGTGAGTTAGAGACACATCGTGAGAAATATAGGCTGCCATTTCAAGTCCGTATTTATTATCAACCTTAAATGAATTGACACTTCCTCCGTAACTATCAATCTCTCCAGGAAGAAAAATATGATAAAACCCGATCACACCAAATTGCAGAAGATTTTTTGAGTTGAAAAAATACTGGACACTTTTAAAATTTATATCTCTAATTCCGGATGAAACTTTAAAGTTATTTTCCTCGCTTAAAATTGAAACTACATAATTATAATCGCTTACAATAAATGATGTGTTTGAAAATAATTTTTCACTGAATAAATGATTCCAGCGAAGAGTGCCCGTAATGTTACCCCAGTCAAATCCGAATTCATTTTTATACCCCAATACATCCCGCCCGAAATATCCCGACAAATAAAGTTTATCCGAATTGCTGAACTTATAGTTAGCTTTAAGATTAAGATCGTAAAAATATAATTTCGTATCCTTCAGAGTTTCGTCACCGGCTAATGGAATAAAGAGATCGGCGTATGTCCTTCTGCCTGAAATCAGAAACGATGATCTATCTTTAACAATTGGTCCTTCAACCGATAGGCGCGAGGAAATCAGTCCGATCCCGCCGGTGAATCTCCACTGTTTATTATTTCCCTCTTTCATTTTAATATCAAGTACCGATGAAATTCTGCCTCCGTATTCTGCCGGCATACTCCCTTTTATTATTTTAGCATTTTTTATTGCATCAGAGTTAAATACCGAAAAGAATCCGAAAAGATGTGAAGGATTATAAACAGTTGCTTCATCAAGTAAGATCAAGTTTTGATCAATGTTTCCTCCGCGTACATAGTACCCGCTGTTTCCGTCTCCCGCTTGACTGATTCCGGGTAGGAGCTGTAAAGTCTTAAGAATATCAGCTTCTCCCAAAATCACCGGGATAGCTTGTAATTCTTTTGGAACAATTTCATTTGTTCCCATCTCGGTTGATTTTACATTATGATCGTCCTGTTTCCCTTCAACAACAACCTCATCTATTTCGTAAGAAGCAGGTGTAAGTTCAACGTTTGAGTTTACAGAATATTTTAAGTCGATTGTTAAAGTTTCATTTTTATATCCGGTGTAACTATAACGGATAGTGTATTTCCCTTTTGGAACCGTAATTGAGTAAAATCCATATTGATTACTCGCTGTTCCAGTCTCAAGCTCTTCTAAATAAACATTAGCGCTGATCAATCCTTCACCGGTTTCGGCATCTGTGATGTATCCGCTTAAGGTCGAAGTCTGTGCATTAAGAATTGCAGTTGCAAAAAAGATAGCAACTAAAAAGAATATGAATTTATTTAGCATTATTTCTCGTAGTTGAAAAAATCTAATTGATGAAAATAATAAAAAGAAGATTAAAAGAAGTTGCATAATTTATCACAAAATCTTCAAAAGAACTCTTACATTATTTGATAAAACAAAAACAGATAGTAATAGATAATAAAATCGTTATACTACTTCGCCAGTTTCAATTCAATATCCAAACTTAACTTCTCCATGAAAGTTGAACCAGCGCCAGCTCTTCCTCCTTTACCGCCGCCGCGCATACCGCTTCCATCTGGCTGCATACCTTCACCTCTCATTACACTCATATCTATCTCGCCGGTTTTTATTTCAATTTCCACCTTTTCATTAGGAAAAATATTTATTGGGAACTGTGCCAGGCTATTATTACCAATCGGTATCTTTGCTTCATAAACAAACTGCTGATTTGTACCGCCAACTTTTATTTCGTAACCATTGTTGTTGCCAATTGGTGAAGAATAAATAATTTCATCATCACCATCAATAAGTGAAAATTCACCTTGACTTTGCATGATAGTATTAATAGTAGTATCAAAATCATACTTACCTCTTTTATTACCCATCATTCCCATTAAGCTGCGAGGTAATATATCCTCCATTTTTTTAGGATACTGTAATCCAATCTCTTGATCACCGTTTTCCGGTTCGAACCACACTGTTAAACCAAGCAGCATTATTTTCATTGCTGTTTGTCTGCCGGGCGTGACCAAACAGAAGTAAAGATTTTCTTGATCGTTCTGGAAACCGAGTGCAATCTTTTCATCTTCAAAGAATTTTAATTTCCCGTTCCAATCTTCATGATTTCCGTCAATAGTTATATTATCTGCCAAATTGCTTATCACAAGTTCTGACGAACCGCAGCCTATAACGCCAATTAAGAACAACCATGTAACTAAAATTATTTTTACATTCATATAGTTTTTTTAATTTAATTATTTCATCTTAGACAACAATAATCCCCAAAAGGTTTA
>QILJ01000497.1 GCA_003233295.1 Ignavibacteria bacterium
ATCAGTGATGATGAAAATATTGTGACAGCAAGAAAGATAGTGAAGGATTTTGGCAAGCAGTTAAAAAGCGAATTAATGAAAGGTATGAAAAAGGGGGGACAACTTGAAGCAATTTCAGTTTGTAATATCGAGGCACCGAAAATTGCCAAACAAATATCTGACACAACAAGCTGGAAAGTCGGCAGAACTTCTTTGAAGGTAAGGAATCCGAATAACGCTCCGGATGAATGGGAAAAAACCGTTTTAGAAGTTTTCGAAAAACAGTTGAAGGATGGTAAAGATATTAAAACGTTGGAGTATTCTGAAGTTGTTAAAGAAAGTGATGGGGAGTATTTCCGCTATATGAAAGTGATCCCGACCGGAACTGTTTGCTTGAATTGTCATGGATCTCATATAAAAGAACCAATCATGAAAAAGATCAATGAGTTATATAAGGAAGATAAAGCTGTAAATTTTAAAAGGGGTGATATACGAGGAGCATTCACATTAAGTAAGAAAATCAATTAAGTTAAGAGAGAGAAGATGAAAGTTAAAATAACAAAATTATTTCTGGTACTACTTATAGTCAGTATTTCATTTAGTAGTACATCATGCACAGCGCAGCCATTTCGATTTACAGTAGTTGCCGATACACGGCATAATGCCGGCGAATCACATGACTCACTAAAATATTTTAAGGGAGTTTTAGAAGCGATAAAGACGGTCGGCGCCGGAGAGTTTATAATCAGTCCCGGAGATATGGATCATGGAGTATCGATAAATATTTGGGTAAAGATTTTATTTGGTACCCTGTTCTCGGCAACCACGAAGAAGAGACTGAAAGTGACATGGCATATCTTCGTGAGTATAATAATGCCGGCGATAAACTTCCTTACATTGTGAACAAAGGACCGAAAGGAACAGAAGAAACAATGTATTCATTCGATTATGGGAATTCTCATTTTGTTGTTCTTAATGAATATTACGACGGTAAGTGTGATGTTTGTGTTGATGGAGATATAAACGATCCGATTTATAAGTGGCTAAAAGCCGACTTAGAGAAGACAGATAAAACCAACATTTTCATTTTTGGTCATGAACCTGCATTTGTACAGCCTGACGAATACAGTGGTCGTCTTCGTCATAGAGGTGATAGTCTTGATAAATACAGAAAGAACCGTGATCGGTTTTGGAAATTATTGGAAGATGAAAAAGTTATTGCGTATTTCTGCGGACACACGCATAATTACAGCAAAATTTTAGTAAATAATGTCTGGCAGATTGATGCCGGTCATGCGCGCGGCGCTGAAGATAAAGGCGCTCCGAGCACATTCTTAGCTGTTGATGTTGACGGCAGTGAAGTTACTGTAACAGTATATCGTAATATCAATGACAGTAACTTTAACTACAAGGATATTATGAAAACTTATAGGATTAAATAAAGTTTTTTAATGTTTGTTTTTATTGGAGAATATTGATAAATATTCTCCAATATAATTTTAGAATCAGTGCAAATCCGTATTATCCGTTATATCTGTGTTCTATTTTCTTTGTTATTCCAGATAGTTTATAAACAATTTTAAAGTGACTATCATCAATAAAGCCTATGCGTTACAGCAAAGATAAAATTGATCACAACCAAGTAATTAATAATTTGGTTTGTTATGAATAATTTACCTAATTCTTTGCTGTTGCTTTCAAGCTGATTGTTCTTAAATTTTTCTCTTACTTTTTTTGAATTCGGGATAACCATAACCGTTGTTAATATTAATATTATCAAAAATATGATCTGTTTTGTTGCAAGCCAATGATTTGCTGTCATATCAAAAAAACCGTATTGGCTCCTCATTGTAACCATTAATATCCCGGTGATCAAAATACCAAGTGACCCAATGATTCCGAATATATTTGTGAGTTTTAGATAGGTTGAAATTTTATCAACGTCGAATTTTTTTTGGATCTGTTTTCTGAAAGTTAACTCAAAAAGAAAAAATGCAAGCCAAATGCCTGCAAAAAGTATATGAAATGTGACTAATGTTGGGTACATATTTTCTCTTTCTATTTATTTAAAATTTTCTCTTGATTTAATTTGACTGTTAGTCCACAACCAAAGTCGGTTCTTTTTTATAAACATCTTCAATTGAAACAAAATCTCCAAACAAAGTACCGGATGTAGCTTTGGTGATCTTAACTTTTACATAATCACCGATTTTAACATCATTGCCAACCGGTAAAATAACGGTTTTATTATCATCGGTTCTACCGGCAAAAAAATCGTCCGACTTTTTACTTTTATTTTCAACAAGTACAATTTCCTCTGTCCCAATCAACTCTTGATTTATTTCGTAAGAGATCTTCTGCTGAATATCAATTATCTCTGTCAATCTTCTTGATTTCACTTCTTCGGGAACATCGTCTTCCATTTTGTATGCTTTGGTTCCTTCGCGCGGAGAATACTTGAACATAAAAGCTCCGTCATAACGGACGTTTTGCATTACATCCAATGTCATTTGATGCTCTTCATCAGTTTCAGTAGGGAAACCTGCGATGATATCGGTTGAGAAACTTACACCCGGAATGATTTCCCGTGCACGTTCTATTATTCCAAGATAATGTTCAATCGTATATGTACGATTCATTCCCTCCAATATTCTGTTGGAACCTGACTGCACCGGGAGGTGAATATAATTACAAATATTGGAATTATCTGAAATTGTATAGAGTAATTTATTCGATAGGTCTTGCGGATGCGACGTCGTGAATCTAATTCGCATTGATCTATCTACTTCTGCACAAGCGGCGAGCAAATCGGAAAAATCTTTTTCGTCATCCAGATAAGAGTTAACATTTTGTCCAAGTAATGTCACTTTCCTCTCTCCGAAAGGGATTTTACTTCTTGCACAATGGAGGTGAGCGTTCTGCTCCTTTCTCTTCCGCGGGTGTAAGGCACAACACAGTAAGTGCAGAATTTATCACAGCCGCGCATTACTGATATCCAAGCGGAAAGTCCTTCTTCGCGGTATGGTTCAATGTCTTCGTATGTTTCTGTGCGGGAGAGTTTAACGCCAATTCCTTTTTCCCCGGTTAAAGCATTGTCGATAAATTCAGGTAGTCTTCTGTACTCATCCGGTCCTACAACAAGATCAACCATTTTTTTCTGTTCAATCAATTCATCGCGCAGACGTTCAGCCATGCAGCCGAGGATTCCAATTACCAGATTTGAATTTTTCTGTTTGAGTGTTCCTATATTACCAAGTCTGCCGTGAATACGCTGTTCGGCATTATCTCTAACAGAGCATGTATTCAAAAATACTACATCTGCCTCATTCATCTCATGTGTCAGAGAGTATCCTTGTTTACCTAAAATTCCCATCACAACTTCAGAATCAGCTAAGTTCATCTGACAGCCGTAGGTTTCTATATATACTTTTTTATCCATTATTCAAATAACCTTTCTTTTTATAGGAACGCAGATATTTATGATTTTATATGATCAGCGCAGATCATAATTATCATAATAAATCTGTGTGCCATTAAATTTTTAGTTTACAAATATACTTAATTTACAAATAACTAAGATACTTTGTATTTTTCTGTTTAAGTTTCATTATTAAATATTTGGTTTTGTAATGTCAAATCAAGATAGTCTCAAACATAAGGCAGCAGAAAAGGCAGTGGAGTTCATCAAGTCGGGAATGGTTTTGGGTTTTGGAACCGGCTCTACTTTTAATCATGTCCTTTATATCCTTTCGGAAAAATTAAAATCAAATGAGATAGAAAACATTATCGGTGTACCGACTTCAGCTAAAACACTTGCATTAGCACAAGCATTAAACATTCCATGCGGAACGCTTTCAGAATATCCGGTACTTGATTTAACAATTGACGGTGCGGATGAAGTTGACAGCAAACTCAATTTGATTAAAG
>QILJ01000099.1 GCA_003233295.1 Ignavibacteria bacterium
TAGGCCTTGTTGAGAATAATTCATCAATTGTGACAACACTAATGTTGAAAAAAAGTTGGCTTTATCCATTAAATCCAGATTGGATTGAGCGACTGAAACAATTAAATATCTATGATGTTGATGAATTAAAATACTTAAGCGACCCAGCAAGAAAAGGAAAATCATTCGGAATACTGAGGGGACGTAGATTCATGAGAGGTGACAGCATTCCTACACTGCAACAAATGGTAGCGAATCAAGTCGAAGATTTAAAAATGCTTAGTAAGCAAGGAGTTAATATAACCCTCGGAACTGATACTGGTAATGATTTTATTTTACCTGGAATTAGTTTGCATGAAGAAATGCGGATCATGGAAATGGGCGGTTTTACTCCGCTGGAAATTATTAAAATGACTACCTACAACGCTGCAACGATGTTGAAGCAACAAGACAGCATAGGAAGTATTGAAGTGGGTAAACTAGCTGACATGATTTTGCTGAATAAGAACCCTCTTGAATCGATAAGTAATACCGAAACAATAAATCTGGTTTTTAAGAATGGTAAAATTCAAAAAAGACTAACTGACACGACCACTAACAATAGATAAAATGCATTAAAACGCATCTTATCAAGACGTTGTGCTTCATGCAAAAACAAGAATGCGAAATAAATAATGACTGACGATTATAAAGAAGAATTTTTAGCAAGACTACAAAAGAGTGAAATTTATTTAACTCTAAAAGCTAATTGCTTAGAGAAAGATAATGAAGTAATTGCACTAGTTGATACTGCTGTATCTTATGCTTTCCAGCGAACGAAAACAATTATTAGGCACATGGGGGAATTTACACTTCATGATGGAGACCATTTGTTTAGGGTTCTAAATTTAATGGAAAAACTACTAACTCCACAAAATTTAAAAAAGCTATCCTCTCCTGAATTAATGCTATTGATATTAAGTGCTTTTTTTCATGATATAGGAATGGCGCCTGATGAAAGGGAAGTGATGATTTGGAAAAAAATATGGGATGATATACCTGATGTGCAAGATAATGAAAAAGCTGCTTTTGATAGTTTTAAAAGATTTTATTCCGCTAGACCTGAACAAGATGGGATTATTTCAAAGTTAATAAGCCTAGGAAAAAACAACAAAGCTGATACGATTAAAGGGTATTTAATTACTGAATATATCCGTCAAACACATGCAGAAAGAGCTAGAGAAATTATTGAAAAAGATTGGAATAACCCGTTGTGCATTATGATTTAAAAGAAAAAAGTTGTTCATCTTACTGATAATCAGTAAATTGTTTTAGCGATAAAACATTAACAATGAACAACTTAAATGCAAATTACAAAAGAATATTGGAAGTTTTAAGAAAAATATCAAAAGATCAACTTTTACCCTATCAAAGGCGTCAACCCAAGCTTAGCGACTTAGAACTTATTAGTTTAAGTCTTACTGCTGAATTTATGGGTATAGACAGTGAAAATGATTTGTTTAGAAAGCTTCCCAAGTGTATTAGTTCAAAAATAGAACGAAGTGTTTATAACAGAAGAAGACGAAGATTGGCAGACGAGCTCAATCACATTCGTTTAAAATTAGCTTCTGAGTTTAATGAGTTTGAAGATTATTTTGTTGTGGATAGTATGCCTTTAGAGGTTTGTAAATTATCACGAAGTTCTCGTTCTAAGATTTGTAAAGAAGATACTTACGCCTTTCCAGACAAAGGTTATTGTGCGGCACAAAGTGCTAATTACTACGGTTATAAGCTACACGCAGTTTGTTCCGTAGAAGGTGTTTTTCAAAGTATTGATTTGAGTCCTGCTTCTGTACACGATATCAACTATCTTAAAGACATTAAGATGCAAATAAGCGATTGTACATTAATTGGTGATAGAGGTTATTTGTCAGCAGAAATTCAACTTAACTTATTTGAAACCTGCAACATAAAACTAAATACACCTATGAGAAGAAATCAAAAAGAGTATAAAAAACAACCTTATATTTTTAGAAAAAAGAGGAAAAGAATAGAAACATTATTCTCTCAACTATGTGATCAATTTATGATAAGACGTAATTATGCAAAGTCTTTTAAAGGGTTTAAAACAAGAATATTAGCAAAGATAACAGCGCTTACAACTATTCAATATATCAACAGGTTTATATTTAATAGGAATATAAACAACATTAAAATTAGCATTATTTAAAATGCACAACGGGTTTTTCACATAAATATACCTCATTATGAAAAAAATACTAATTACAGGCTGCAGTTCGGGATTCGGATTTAATTCGGCTAAATATTTAGCAGAAAAAGGGCATCACGTTTATGCAACAATGAGAAACGTTAACGGAAAAAATTCAAATGCTGCTGCAGAGTTGAAGGATTTTGCAATTACCAAGAATATCAAATTAGATGTTTTAGAAATGGATGTAACATCGGATGAAAGTGTGAATGCTGCTGCAGATCAGATTCCTGTAGTTGATGTTCTAATTAATAATGCCGGACTAGGTTTTGGTGGAGCTATTGAGGCATTCTCTTCGACCCAATGTCTAGAACAATTAGATTTAAATATTGTAGGTACACTTCGCACTGCAAAAGCCGTTCTTCCTGGTATGCGATCACGTAAGTCAGGGTTGATTATTCAAGTTAGCTCTATAGCTGGCCGTGGTGCTTTTCCAGGATTTGGCGTATATCACGCTAGTAAATGGGGATTGGAAGGGCTTAGTGAAGCAATGCGCTATGAATTGGCTCCTTTGGGTATTGATGTTGTCATTGTAGAGCCAGGTCCATTCTCAACAAATTTTTTCGGGAATATGATTCCTGCTACCAATGATGATATTGCTTCGGCATATAATCATGTTGGAGAATTTTTTGACAGATTTGGGAAACAAGTCGAACAAATGTTTGAAGACCCAAATGCTCCTACAGACCCAATGATTGTTGTGAAGATATTTGAAAATTTAATTAATACTCCCAATGGTAGTCGTCCATTAAGAACCATTGCTGGACTGGACTTTGGCTTTCAAGCACTGAACGATGCCGTTGAACCTATTAGAAAGGCAAGTCTTGAATCTATGGGATTAGAAGGTTGTGATGGGCCAAGTGTATAAAACATAGAATGATAAAAAAAATATTAGTAATAGGATTGACAGTTATAACATTAATCAGTTGTAATTTAACTGAGAAAAAGTCTAAAACAAAAATTAAAAACCAATCAATAGTTCAAGTGGTTGGAGCAATGAAAAATGTTATGTGGAAAGGAGAACTTGCAGGAACAATAAATCTTGACACAATTAAGGATAAAAATGGACTTTACGGACTTGGTCCTGTTGAATATCTGACAGGTGAATTGCTGATAATTGATGGAAAATCTTATGTTTCGACTGTAACATCTGACTCAACAATGGCAGTTGACGAAACTTACCAAGTTAAAGCACCATTCTTAGTTTATGCTAATCAGTTAGATTGGAATATTGAAGACTTGCCATTAAACATCAAGACAATTAAAGAATTAGAAGAGTTTGTCGACAAAAAAACACTTGATTTTAAAAGACCTTTTGTTTTTAAGTTGAAAGGACACGTCGATAGTGCCAAAATTCATATACAAAACTTGCCAAAAGGAACAAAAGTCAGTTCCCCTGAAGAAGCACATCAAGGACAAACAAACTATACTTTAAAAAATATTGAAGTGGAAATAGTAGGTTTCTTTTCTACAGAACATAAAGGTATTTTTACACATCACGATTTCGATGTACATATGCATCTAATTACAACGGACAGAAAAAAAATGGGGCATTTGGATAAAGTGCTTTTTGGAAACGGAAATATAAAATTGTACTTACCCAAAAAATGAAAACTACCGCCAACCATGGCTATAGTTAATACAGATTTTGGTGCTTAGCCCAAAGTGAAGTGCCTTGAATGAAGTCTGTTAAATTTTCAATTTTGCGTGTCTATTGAAATAAAGAAAAGTCAATAAGGTTAGAACCCAATTTAGTGCAAAGTCTAATCTTTAACTTTTGTAAGTTCAAGTTATAAGTGCAACACGAATATTTAAAATAGATGGGGCTAGCCCCATCTATTTTAGGTTCAATATTTATATTCGTTT
>QILJ01000392.1 GCA_003233295.1 Ignavibacteria bacterium
CCGGTTATTTAGCGCGTTATTCTAAAATGGTTACATCTGCAAGTAAAGGTGCAGTATTAAAATATTGAATATAAATTATCAAAAGGGGAAATTATGAGTTCACCCAAAAAATTAAGCGGTGCGGATATCTTTTTTGAAGCCTTAAGGGAAGAAGGTGTTGAGAAAATTTTTGGCTATCCTGGCGGAGCCACAATTAAGATTTATGAAAAATTGTATGACATTGATTTTTTGGAGCATATTCTTACAAGACATGAACAGGGCGCTACGCATGCTGCTGATGGCTATGCTCGCGTAACAGGTAAACCCGGGGTTGTGCTAGTTACTTCTGGACCTGGCGCAACTAATACGGTCACCGGAATTGCTAATGCCTATATGGATTCAATCCCGATAGTTGTTTTTACCGGACAGGTTCCGTCACATCTTATCGGCAACGATGCTTTTCAGGAAGCTGATATTGTCGGTATAACTAGACCGATCACTAAGCATAATTTTCTTGTTCGTGATGTTAAGGAATTGGCTTCAACAATTAAGAAAGCATTTTATATTGCATCGACCGGGAGACCCGGTCCTGTGCTTGTCGATCTGCCTAAAGATGTGATCAATGATGAATGCGAATATGAATATCCTAAGGAAATTCATATAAGAGGATACAAACCCACTTACAAGGGGCATCATAACCAGATCAAGAAAGCTGCGGATATAATCCGCAAAGCCAAACGACCGTTGCTCTACATAGGCGGCGGGGTAGTAATGGCAGACGCTGCAAAAGAATTGACCGAGTTCGCACGTAAAAATAATCTGCCCGTAACATCTACTCTTATGGGACTGGGTGCATTTCCCGGAACCGATCCGTTATTCCTTGGAATGCTCGGGATGCATGGAACCTATTACGCAAATCAGGCTGTGAATCATTGTGATGTTATTGTAGCGCTCGGAGCCAGGTTCGATGATAGAGTAACTGGAAAGGTGGATACATTTGCAAGTAATGCTTATAAGATACATGTTGATATTGATCCGACTGCAATTGATAAAAATGTTCTTGTTGATCTTCCTATTGTCGGCGATGTAAAAAGAATATTGATCGATCTGCTTAAGGAATTATCCAATAAACCTAAAGAAGATGAATGGTGGAAGCAGATCGAAATATGGGAAAAGGATTGTCCGCTGGAATATAAACGACCTGATAATGAATTAAGAACTCAATATGTGATTGAGAAAATATCGGAAAAGACAAAGGGTGATGCCATAATTGTTTCCGATGTTGGGCAGCACCAGATGTGGGTAGCTCAGTATTATAAATTCAAGAATCCGCGTTCGCATTTGAGCAGCGGCGGTTTGGGTACGATGGGCTATTCAATTCCGGCGGCTATCGGGGCAGCTTTTGCGGTCAAGGATCGTCCGGTCGTTTCAATAAGCGGTGACGGCGGGTTTCAAATGAACATGCAGGAATTGATAACTGCTGTTGCTTATAATCTCCCGATCAAATTCTTCATTATGAATAACTGCTTCCTTGGAATGGTAAGGCAGTGGCAGGAACTTTTTCATGATGAAAAATACAGTTTTACCGATCTATGCGACAGTAACCCTATATTCACTAAGGTCGGTACTGCACTCGGAATAGAATCATTCTCAACTCATTTACCGGAAGAAGTGGACGGTTTGCTTGATAAAGCTTTTGAGATCAATGATAGACCTGTATTGATTGAATTTAAAGTTGCGAAGGAAGATTTAGTATTCCCTATGGTACCTTCCGGAGCTTCAATTTCAGATATGATAGTTAAAAGATTAAATCCAAAGAGGATGTTATAAAATGAAACACACAATAACAGTATTAGTAGAAAACACATTTGGCGCGTTTGATCGTGTAGCCACAATGTTCAGTGCAAAAGGGTTCAACATTCAGAGCATATCTATCGGGGAAACGGAAATAAACGAAATTTCCAGGATGACGATAGTTACATACGGCGACGAACAGATAATAGACCAAGTAGTAAAACAGCTTAACCGTTTGATCGATACGATTAAAGTAGTTGATCTGACTGATCAAGCCAGAACAGAAAGAGAGTTGGCATTGATAACTGTATCGTTCCAGAAAGGCACAATGGAAGAGATCAAAAATATCACTGATATTTTCAGAGGAAAAATTGTTGATATAAATAACAAATCGATGATGCTCGAAATTACCGGACCTCCTGAAAAGATCAATGCTGCAGTGAACGTGCTTATGCCTTACGGAATCAAGGAGATGGCGCGGTCTGGTACCGTTGCGCTAAAACGAGGTGAACAATTAAAACAACGAAAAGATTTTATTAAATAGATATGGAGAAGTATCATGGAAGTTTATTATGAAAAAGATGCATCGCTGGATGTATTGAAGGACAAAAAGATTGCAGTTCTCGGTTTTGGAAGTCAAGGACATGCACACTCACTTAATCTTAAAGATAGTGGAATGAATGTTTGTGTCGGATTAAGGAAAGAGAGTAAATCGTGGCAGAAAGCTGAAGAATTAGGTCTGGTAGTTAAAGAAATTGCAGACGCTTCGGCTTGGGCTGATGTTGTAATGGTGCTGCTGCCTGACCAAGATCAGAAGAAAGTTTATGATGAACAAATATCACCTAATCTTCAAGATGGCGATACACTTGCCTTTGCTCATGGGTTTAATATTCATTACAAGCAGATCATTCCCCCGAGCACAATAAATGTGATGATGATCGCTCCGAAAAGTCCAGGTCATCTTGTAAGAAGAACTTTTAAGGAAGGTAACGGCGTTCCTTGCTTGATTGCAATTGAGAATGATCATTCCGGCAATACAAAAGAACTTGCACTTGCATGGGCAAAAGGAATTGGCGGTACAAAAGCCGGTGTTATCGAAACTACATTTAAGAATGAAACTGAAACCGATCTATTCGGCGAGCAAGCTGTACTTTGCGGCGGTTCTGCTGAATTGATTAAAGCCGGATTCGAAGTGTTGACAGAAGCAGGCTATCCTGAAGAATTAGCTTATTTTGAATGTATGCACGAAATGAAGTTAATTGTTGACCTTTACTACGAAGGCGGATTATCAAGAATGAATTATTCTGTTAGTGATACTGCTGAATACGGCGGTTATGTTGTCGGTCCTACAGTGATAAATGAAGAATCGAAAAACGCAATGCGTGCAGCATTAAAAAGAGTGCAGGACGGTAGTTTTGCTAAAGAATTTGTTGAAGAAGTAAACGGCGATAAAGTTAATATGAACAGACTGAGAAAAGAAAATGCCGAGCATCCGATTGAAAAGATCGGGGCAAAACTTCGCGGAATGATGTCGTGGGTTTTAGAAAAGAATAAAAAGGAAGAGGTATAATCATGGCAACGAATATTGCATTGCTACCCGGTGACGGTATTGGTCCGGAAGTAATGTTAGCTGCTGTAGAAGTGATGAAACATGTGGCTGAAAGATTTAACATGGAAATTAAAACCACAGAAGGTTTAATGGGCGGTTGTTCATACGAAGAACACGGAACTCCATTGACCGATGAAACGATTGAAATGTGCAAAAGATCTGATGCGGTTCTTCTGGGTGCTGTGGGCGGATATAAATGGGAAAGTTTGGAACACCATTTGAAACCTGAAGCTGCTCTGCTTAAACTCAGAAAAGAACTCGGACTTTTTACAAATA
>QILJ01000190.1 GCA_003233295.1 Ignavibacteria bacterium
TTTTCGGTGAAAAATTTATTTTTTAGGTCTAAAATCAAGATAATAAAAATAAACCGATTGTATTATTCTAGATTGCTGAAATGATTAAATTGCTTTAAAAAAAATAATTTACTATTTTCAATCACAATAAATTTAGTTAGTTTGCACAACCGCACAACTGCTTCTAAGTTGTTGTTATATAATAAGTTAAAGCCAATTTCATTAAAATTGATAAAAATCATTTAAATTATGGAGCCCTGAATGAAAATTTCTAGATTATTTACTACCGCCGGTCAAGACCCTCTGGAATCGATCGAATTTGTTAAAAGAACATCCGAAATCAAGAATCCTGATGGTTCGATGGTTTTTAAGTTGGATGATGTCGTAGTTCCGAAAAGCTGGTCGCAAGTAGCAACTGATATTATTGCACAAAAATATTTTAGAAAAGCGGGAGTTCCAAGATTATTAAAAAAGAATAATGAGAAGGGGATTCCGAAATGGCTGCAGTCATCTTCTGCAGATGTTGAAAGATTGGAAGCTCTACCTGAGAAAGATAGGCTTTCGTCAGAAACAGATTCAAGGCAAGTCTTTCATCGTCTTGCCGGCACATGGACATACTGGGGCTTCAAAGCAAATTATTTTGATACTGAAGATGATGCGAAAACTTTTTATGATGAAATGGTTTATATGCTTGCTAATCAAATGGCAGCGCCGAACAGTCCGCAATGGTTTAATACGGGATTGCACTGGGCGTATGGAATTAATGGTCCATCACAAGGTCACTATTATGTCGATTTCAAAACAGGCAAGTTGACTCATTCAACTGATGCGTATACTCACCCGCAGCCTCATGCTTGTTTTATTCAGTCGGTCAGAGATGATCTTGTGAACGAAGGCGGAATAATGGATCTATTGACGCGAGAAGCGAGATTATTCAAGTATGGTTCGGGTACAGGCACTAACTATTCCGATATTCGCGGAGCAAACGAACCGCTAAGCGGTGGAGGGAAATCTTCCGGTTTGATGTCATTTTTAAAAATCGGCGACAGATCTGCTGGGGCGATTAAATCCGGCGGTACTACTAGACGAGCGGCAAAAATGGTTACTCTTGATGTTGATCACCCTGATATTGAGGAATTTGTTAACTGGAAAGTTGTTGAAGAACAAAAGGTTGCTTCTCTAGTTGCCGGTTCTCAGCTATGCAATCTGCATCTTAATAATATAATGAGCGCTTGTTTCAAAGAACATCCTGAAAATGATAGATTTAATAAGCATGTTAATAAACATCTACGAGTAGCAGTTCAAGAAGCGCGTAAAGCTCGAGTATCGGAAAATTATATTGAAAGAGTCATTCAATTAGCACACGATTGAATTTCCAGAGTATGATATCGATTGGAACTCCGAAGCTTATGCAACTGTATCGGGACAAAATTCTAACAACTCCATTCGAGTAACAAATGGTTTTATGTCAGCAGTACTAAACGATAGTGAATGGCACCTATACGGCAGAACAGAAAAAAAGAAAGCCGCAGCGGAAGAACGTGATCCTGAACCGATGAAAACAGTTAAAGCCCGCGATCTGTGGGACGAAATCGGATTTGCAGCGTGGTCTTCGGCTGACCCGGGAATTCAATTCCACACAACCATCAATGAATGGCATACTGCAAAGAACAGCGGTGAGATCAAGGCTTCAAATCCCTGCAGTGAATACATGTTCCTTGATGATACAGCTTGTAATCTTGCTTCATTGAATTTAGTTAAGTTTTATGATGATGAGAAACATGAATTCAAGATCAAGAATTTCAGACATGCTGCCGAACTGTGGACTATAGTACTGGAGATCAGCGTACTGATGGCTCAGTATCCCAGTAAGGAAGTTGCACAGAACAGTTATGATTTCAGAACTCTTGGTTTGGGTTATGCAAACCTGGGATCACTGCTGATGAGACAGGGGATACCATACGACAGCAAGGAAGCCCAAGCAATTACCGGCGCTGTAACTGCGATTATGCATATGACAGCATATGCAACTTCAGCAAAAATGGCTAAAGAGCTTGGACCATTTATCAAATATGAAATGAATAAAGACAGTATGTTAAAAGTGATCCATAATCACAAACGAGCTGCGTATAACGTTCCCCGTGAAGAGTATGAAGGATTGACAATTTACCCTCAGGGAATAAATCCGAAATATTGTCCGTCTGATCTTCTTGAAGCAGCGCGTGAAGATGCCGATAAAGCGGTTGAACTTGGCAAAAAATATGGATATCGTAATGCACAGGTAACAGTGTTAGCACCAACCGGTACTATCGGACTGGTTATGGATTGTGATACTACAGGAATTGAACCAGATTTTGCGCTGGTCAAATTCAAAAAACTTGCTGGCGGCGGTTACTTTAAGATCATCAATCAATCGGTTCCACCGGCGCTAAAAAAATTAGGGTACAATAGAGAACAAATAAAAGAGATAGAAAAATTTGCACAAGGAGCCGGCACTTTAAAAGGATGCCCTGTTATTAATCATGAATCACTTAAAGCTAAAGGATTTACTGAAGATACGTTAACGAAGATCGAGTCTATACTTCCATCTGTATTTGAGATCGGGTTTGTTTTCAACAGGTATACATTCGGTGATGATTTCTGTAAGAACAAATTGAATCTTACTGAAAAGCAGTTGACCGATTTTGATTTCAGTATGCTTGAGTATCTAGGCTTTAGTAAAGAAGAAATTTCTGCTGCTAATGATTACGTGTGTGGTACAATGACAACTGAGGGAGCCCCTTTCTTAAAACATGAAGATTACCCGGTTTTTGATTGCGCGAATAAATGCGGAAAAAAAGGAACCAGATATATTGCATCCGAAGCGCATATTCATATAATGGCAGCAGCTCAGCCGTTTATTTCCGGTGCAATTTCAAAGACCATAAATCTTCCTAATGATGCAACTATCGAAGATGTTAAAGATGCATATGTTCAATCGTGGCAGCTTGGAATAAAAGCAAATGCACTCTATCGAGATGGATCAAAACTTTCACAGCCTCTTAATACAATATCTGAAGATGAAATTGTAGATGAAATTATTGAAGCAAAGGAAAAAGTTGATATCGTTAGAGTAGCTGAAAAAATAATCCACCGCTATATCGCAAAAAGAAGAAGACTCCCTGATAGAAGAGAAGGATACACTCAGAAAGTAAAAATAAATGGGCAGACTGTTTACTTAAGAACCGGCGAGTATGAAAGTGGTGAACTTGGTGAGATCTTCATTGATATGGCAAAAGAAGGTGCGGCATACAGAAGTCTGCTGAATAATTTCGCCATCGCAATTTCACTAGGTTTACAGCATGGTGTTCCTCTTGAAGAATTCGTTGATGCATTTATATTTACAAGATTCGAACCCAGCGGTCCGGTTTCCGGTCATAAGAGAATTAAAATGTCAACATCTGTGATCGACTATATATTCCTTATTTAGGTAGAGAAGATCTGGCACATGTAAGTGATGATGAAGCGGAAAAATCCAGCAGCGATCATGTAAGGGTTGTTGAACCGGAATATGAGAGTGAAGAAGTTATCAGTGAAAGAATGATTGTGCTGGATAAAGAACCGACACCTATTGATAAACCGGAACCAGCAAAAACCGGTGCTTCTCTCAGGAAAGCTAATCAGCAGATGAACAAAGCTGCAGTCATGCAGAGAGAAAGGCAAAAAGCCAAGGAAAGAGGTTACACTGGTGATATTTGCCCTGAATGTGGAAGCATGACAATGGTACGAAACGGTACATGTCTCAAGTGTAATACTTGCGGTGCTACAACCGGGTGCAGCTAAATATTGACAAGATAAAAACAATTAAGAAGGGGGAATTGAAATTCCCCTTTTTTATTTTGTTTTAAATTGATTTTTACTCATTAAAACAATAAATTCCTTTCTTAATTTTTTTTGAAATGATTACAGAAAATGTCCATATTGTAAAAGAAAAAATTGCAGAAATTTGTGATAATTCCGGGCGAAAGCCGGAAGAAATAACACTGATTGCAGTTTCAAAAACTAATCCGGTCAGCGCGATTGAAGAAGCTGTTTCTGCAGGAATTACTGATCTGGGAGAAAATAAAGCTCAGGAATTAAGAGACAAAAGTAAATTGATCGAAGGTGACTTTAACTGGCATTTTATTGGTCATTTGCAGACGAACAAAGTTAAATATGTTATAAAATCAGCAGAATATATTCATTCTGTTGATTCTGTTAAATTGGTAGAAGAGATCAATAGAAAAGCAGAATCAATTGATAAAGTTCAGAAAATTTTGATTGAAGTGAATACTTCCGGCGAAGTTTCTAAGTATGGAATTCATGATTTTGAAATTCTTAAAAATTTAATTGAAGAATGTAAATCGTATTCTAATATTGAAGTAAAAGGACTAATGACAATGGCTCCATTTACTTCTGACGAAAATGTGATCAGAAAATGCTTTTCTGATTTGCGAGAAATGAAAGAGAAATTAAATAATCATTGGCAAAATATAACCGAGCTTTCGATGGGAATGACCAATGATTATAAAATTGCAATAGAGGAAGGCTCAACAATGCTGAGGATAGGAACTGCGATCTTCGGTCAACGAGATATTTCAAAAAATTGGAGGGAAAAATGAAATTCAGCCCTTTCAGTATAAAGGCTCAAGAATTTGCTAAATCATTCATGGGTTATGATAAGGATGAGGTTAGAGTATTCTTAGAAACACTCTCTAACGAATTTGAAAGCTTGCAGAAAGAGAATCAAAAACTTTTAGATGAAATAGAAAAAAATGCTGATGAGATTGCAGAGTATAAAAAGCTGGAAAAATCTTTACAGACAACACTTCTTACAGCGCAGGAATCATCAAGCAAATCTGTTGAATCGGCTAAGAAGCAGAATCAATTGATAATTAAGGAAGCGGAAATTAAAGCCAATCAGATTATTGAAAAAGCTAAATTAGAAAAGTTGAAAGAAGAAAAAAAACTATTTGTCGCAAAACTAAAATCGATGGTTGAAACTCAAGCAAGTATTTTAGATATGGGCGGTAACCCAATTGACAGTAAAAATCCTATAATCGAAGCAAACAATGTCGAAACAAATCAATCTAAAATAGATGAAGATGATGTTCTGGAGAAATTGTTATGAGCGAACTTTTAACAATGATAGATGAAACTTTAGAAGTAATAAGGTCGAAAACAGAAAAGACCTATGAAGTCGGAATAATTTTAGGAACCGGTTTGGGAGGACTTGTTAAAGATATCAACATTGAATATGAGATTGACTACGATCAACTTCCGCACTTTCCTCTTTCCACTGTTGAATCTCATCAGGGTAAGTTGATCTTTGGAACACTCGGCGGAAAGAATGTTGTTGCGATGCAGGGACGCTTTCATTACTACGAAGGATATTCGATGAAGCAGATTACTTATCCGGTTAGAGTAATGAAAAAACTGGGCGTTGAAACTTTACTTGTATCCAATGCATGCGGAGGAATGAATCCTCTTTAC
>QILJ01000433.1 GCA_003233295.1 Ignavibacteria bacterium
TAGGCCAGAAGCTGGAAAAAAGATACAACGCATCTTTGATGTTTGACGGTATATTAACTAAAAAGTCAACTACTAAATTTGGAAAAACGGTGGTGGTGCGACAAGCCAATATTTTCCTGATACTAACTGAGTTGCCCTGCCCTGCATTTAGCCCTTCATTTTTCAGCGATTTAGGCTTGAGCCTCTGGAAAGCAGACATCGTAGTGGTAAAGAATTTATTTCCCTTCAGGATTATGTACAGCTTATACAATCGCAAGACCTTTAATGTGATAACTGCCGGCACTACTGACCTTGATGTATTTCGATTGGATTATAAAAAAATACCCCGACCAATCTACCCTTTGGATGATTTGGCTGATTGGAGATTGCCTAAGAAGAAATAGGTACTACGGTCCAGCACAGGTACTTCCGGACGTTTCTTTTTTAATTGACGAACCGATTCCAAAATTGTGTGCAACCATAAGCATTATCTGTAGTCTTTATATCTTAGGACTTAGAAAAACCAACTAGACCAAACTGATTTATAACATGACCAGATCGATTTCAATGATTATGAAACCCGTATTAACCTCAATTTTAAGATACAGTATAGTCCTCTTTTTATTCGCAGCATCCCAATCTCTAAACGCACACAACGGGTCAGTGGCATATGCCTACCCAATCAGTGAGATTTCCATAGATGGAGATTTGGATGACTGGCCATCAGGAATGCATAAATACCCCATACAACTGCTTGAACTGGGAGATCCATTGGAGGACAAGCATGATTTTAATGCCCATTTTCGAATTGGTTACAACCTAAGTCAAAGAGCAATCTATCTGGCGGTAGAGATTTTGGATCAATCGATATATCTGGATTCTACCAAAAATAGCAATTGGGATACCCATGATGGGATCGAATTATACCTTGATACTTCACACTTAAAAGCCGGCTCTCCAATAACTCAATACAGCATGCATGGTATTGATCGTTCGGTCATAGGTAATGAGGCTACCTGGGATGATATCGAATTGATTATGGGTACCACACCAAATGGACGTGTTTATGAGTGGCGAATCAACCTTAAACAAGTGAAGTCGGGCGTTCCATGGCCTTTGACCTGGCAATAATGGATAAAGATCAAGACAATAGTTATTCATGGATGGCCTGGGGTAAGCATACACAGAAAGTGAGTAATCCTAATAACTGCGGGGATCTGGTTCTGGTTGAACCCGGAACTCAAATAGTATCCATAGCCGGCAAGGTTAACAGGTCTAACCTAAATGCAGGGGTCACTTCCATTCCGGTACAGCTAATCCACCGGGATCATCCCAATTTATGGTTACAAACTTTTAGTGACTCACTGGGCAACTACGATCTTTCGATTCCTTCGGGCCAATATTTAATTGATATACCTGCTCAGCTTACCCGGGTAGATAACGATTATTATCGTATTGTACTTAGCCAACCTCAGCCGTTTGATGCTAAACCGGGGAGTTCACCTACAATAGTAACCCCCAATCAAACTGCGGGGCCAACATTAAACTTCAAAGTAGGATTATTGCATGATTTTGATCAAGAAAAGGTACTGGTATTGGACCAAATTATTGAAGAGTACCAGGAATTTTACGGCATCCCTGGGGTTTCATTGGCCCTGATAAAAGATGGCAAAGTAATTTATCATAACACTTATGGAGTAAAAAACATGATTACCAAAGAACCGGTGATTGAAGAAACCATGTTTGAAGCTGCTTCAATTACCAAACCGGTATTTGCCTTCGCAGTTCTTCGATTGGCTGAAAGAGATATTATTGATTTGGATAAACCATTGCATGAGTATTTAATTTTTGAAAGCCTGGAGCCCTATCCTGAATACAAAAAAATGACCGCCAGGCATGTGCTGACACATCGCAGTGGACTCCCTAACTGGGGTATGAGACTAGAAAATACTCCGGGAACAAAATTCGGTTATTCAGGAGAGGGGTTTGAGTACTTAAAACGAGTAGTGGTACATATCATGGAAGAAGATATTGAGCAAATATTGGATAAAGAGGTGATTGACCTATTGGAATTGATGCATATGGAATTTAGCGATAGTGAACAGCTAAAGAAAGTAGTAGCCATCGGGCATATAGGCAATCAGCCTTCTGTCTGGACAATACCTGAGCATGCTGGTATGGCATCAACCCTGCATACGGAAGCGAAAGCGTTTTCAAAATTTGCTATCGCCATATTGGAGCATAAGGGATTGCAATCAGACACCTACAAAGAGTTTACCACCATTCATACCGAATCCTCTAAAGAGTGGTGGAAGAATGAAGACCATCGCGAAGGCGCAGGTCTGGGGATATTTATCCGGGAAACGGATTATGGTAAGGCCATAGGCCATAGCGGCAGCAACGGGGATTTCAAATGCCTGTTTGAGGTTTATGAGGAGCTTGACATGGGCTACGTTATCTTCACAAACTCCGACATGGGAGATGCATTAGCTGATGATCTAGCTGATCTATTGATTGAAGGGGAAGCAACGGATTAAAGGTTATAGTGTATTTTTAAAACTCGGAAGTCTTTCTGTCTGATTTCTTTTTCACAAGAAAGGTTCAATGGCCTTTACCCAAATGGCATATCCCTTAGCATTCATATGAAGATTGTCTTCCAAAAAAATGTCTTTCAATACTTCGTCAGAAGCGTCCAGTGCCGGACTCCAAACATTGACAAATCCGGTATAGGCGGTATTGCCAGCATAAAGACTTAGTTCGCTGTTCAGTTGCATATACTTTTTCTTAAGCTTCCAACGGGCTACACTGGGCTTGGCCGCAATAAACAGTACCGGCACTCCGGGAAGTTTATGAGCTATAATTTCCCTGATTTGCTTAGCTTTTTTTACAATGTCCTTTACTTTTTCTTTTGCTGCAAGGTCATTGTCGCCTTCATAAATAAAAATCTTTGACGGCTTGTAACAGGTAACCACTCTATCTATATAATACAACAAGTCAGAAAATTGGGACCCCCCAAATCCCCGGTTAATGGCCTTCACCCCAGGGAAATCCTCATCCAGGCTGTCCCACATTTTAATGGATGAACTGCCTACAAATAATACTGCGCCATCAGGAAAAGGAGTTTCCTGATCCATTTGTTCAAATTTTTGTATGCTCCCCTCAAACCTTTCCGGACCAAGTTCGTCCTGGCAAACACTAA
>QILJ01000207.1 GCA_003233295.1 Ignavibacteria bacterium
TACACCACCCCTAACCTCACCAAAAGTCCATGTACACGGATTAACTGTTATACCCGCTGAGGTTAGACCATAAATATTATTTCTAACTTCACTTACATTAAAAGGCTCTCTTAAAGTAGGTTCTCCTCCAATTTGGAATACTGCTGAAGTAATTCCCAAATTCTTAGCACCTGGGTTTATTCGAATACCAAGAGAACCCCTATAACTAACTGCTGTGTCTAATGGAGTATCGATGCCGTCTTCATACGTATTGTTTCCATTAATATCAATAAAGGTAACACCGGGTATATAAGAGAGTGGACCTGTTAATAAATCCATCATAAAAGATGGGACCTGGTTCCCATAAACTGCATCAGGTACACTATTATAAAAATAGATACCTTGTCTTAATGTATCGGAACCATACGAATCATCTGAATAGTCTCCAAGATCTGCATCCGCCCAAACGCTGAAGTAAACATCCCTAAGAGTATCCGCAATTAATCCCGTGTTTTTAATTCTGTATCTTATAAATACTACGTTACCCGTAGCACCGGCGGAGGCAGCAGCAAAGATTGTTTGCCTTATTTCGATGCCTTGCGGTTCAGATTGCCATCTTCTTTGTCCAGATGGAATACCATCATTAAAAACACTCCAGTATGTTTCATCTAAAAATATATCCGGTTTATCTTCATTGGGATCCCATACTCCATTGCCATTAATATCAACAGGATTGTAAATACCATCTCCATCTCCGTCATAAAAATCAGCACCGAGATTAACAGCATCAATCCAGTCCTGCCAGCTTTGCCCGAATGGGACATCATTTACACTCAATTTATAGATTGAAGCTTTTGGATCATTTGGTTCCATGCTACAGTACCTGCCTGATAATCTTTAACAAGTGTAGCAGAAACAACCCCATTTGCCCAAAGCGAATCATTCGAATATCCGCTTAACCAGAAGCCGGATGAAAATAAAAATGTACCACCTGCAAACTGACCAGTGGAACCATTTGGCGGGGTGTTTACATCGGCAATTATACCTTTATTATCAAAAGGCAAATAAATTTCATTTACTTCTATGTAAGCAGTATTACCAACATTTTGAGAATACGTAATATTTACAGATAATAAAAGAACTGAAAGAAATATCAATAAAAGATAAAAAGATAAAATATTCTATGCGTGAACATTATTTCGCCTTTAATTTTATTTTAAAAGTATCTGCCCTCCGAAACTACACTTCATAAAATGTTTCGTCACTAAACATTTAGCGAAGGAGGATCATCTTCTTTGTCTCAACATAGCTACCGGACTTCAACTGGTAAAAATAAATTCCGCTCACTAAATCCACTGCAGAAAATTCAACCTCATAAATCCCCGCAGGTTTTTCTTCGTTAACGAGAGTTACAACTTCGTTGCCTAAAACATCATAAATCTTTAAGCTAACAAATTGCCTACTGCTAATTGCATACTGAATACTCGTACTTGGGTTGAATGGGTTGGGGAAGTTTTGAGATAAATGTAAACTCTTCGGGGAAGAGATTATTTCTACTACATTCGAATACTCATAAGTACCGTTATAATCTACCTGCTTTAATCGGTAATATAGCTGACCTGGTTTAACTCTAAATAAATCATCTGTGAACCGGTAGTTTTGAATTTCTGTTGTGGTTCCTTTACCTTCAACAAAACCGATTCTCCTCCAGTCCTCCTCATCAGTTTTTCGTTCAATCTCAAATCCCAAATTATTTAACTCAGTTGCAGTTGTCCATTTCAAGTGCACTTTACTGTTAACTAATTCAGCAGAGAATGAGATTAACTCAACCGGAATACCACCTGAATTATCTGTAAATAATACAAACCCTGCTTGGAAAGTCGGTGTCGTCCCAGTTAGGTACCATCGCAATTCATCAACCATTTTGGAACGACGAGGCAAGTAGTCCTGAAATTGTGAAAGCTGAGAGTAATTCCAACTAATACCACCATCTAAGGAAATATCTACAATTGGAACAATGATAGGTGCAACCTCAAACCCATATACTAAAATATAACTTGAATCCTGAACCACATCAACACCACGTATTGATTCAAATCCGTTGTAAGTACGAATTTCCTGCCAACTAATACCACTATCTGTAGATTTGTAAACTACAAATTGGTCGAGTGAATTTACACCAATGATAACTATCGTATTAGTGTCTATATATTTAACCCTAGAAATATCGGTTAATCCTGTTACATATTGTTCATTCCAAGTTTCCCCGCCATCAGTAGATCTAAAAATCACACCTGTTCCTGATCCAATAGCTAACTTACCTACCGCGATACCATAAAGACTATTTATAAATTCTATATCCTTTAACCACAATAACTCTTCAAATGGATAAACGAAATACCAATTATTCCCACCATCTACTGTTTTTAATATTGCATATTTTGCATAAATAGTTCCATAAGATTGAGCAATGACAAAACCGGTTAGCGCATCAATAAAAAACATTCCATCCAGATAATAAACCGAATCTTCAAACGATCCCTTTGGATGCCAATTTAATCCGCCATCAGTTGTTTCAACGAAATATCCCCGATAATTTTCATCTCCGGAAAAATCCATCCCGATTTGTTCATAATATTTTCTCTGTGCTGGGTTAAGATTTTGAAATTGGTCTTGATTTTGGAACAAGCTGGTTCCACCTCCAGGAACATTATACGCACCTGCACCATAAGATAGAGTATCATTGATCATCTGCACTTCAATCAATACTCTCATTGAATCCGGGATTGAAGCTTCAAACCAGTTACCCCCGCCATCATAAGTATAATATGCCTTTCCGTAGACCTGTTCAGAAAATTCTCCATACCAGCCACCCATTATTCCGTGGTTTTCGTTAATGAAATCTATACCCAATGTTGCATTAATATCACCAGGTAACGTCTGCTGCACCCACTGTGCGTTTGCTGGCGGTGAAGAAGAAAAAAATATAAAAGCTAATAAACTATATATTGTTTTCATTTAAGTCCATGTTATTTTATGAGCATTAGTTTTTTAACATCTCTAAATTTTCCTGCAGTCAACCTGTATAGATATATACCAGAAGGCAATCCAGTTGCATCAAACTCTATCTCATAATTTCCTGCTGGTTTTTCTTCGTTAACAAGTGTTGCAATTTCATTCCCTAAAACATCATAAACCTTTAAGCTAACAAATTGCCTACTGCTAATTGCATACTGAATACTCGTACTCGGGTTGAATGGGTTGGGGAAGTTTT
>QILJ01000389.1 GCA_003233295.1 Ignavibacteria bacterium
GCAGTGAACAACCTCAATGCATTCATGTTTGCATCTTTAACATCGAATCCGAAGATCAAAATTTGAAGAAGTCCTCCGCCAAATTGATAAAGAAAAAACACAATGAACAAGGCATAAATAGCAGCCTTGCCCGGATGCATTATCGGCTCAAAGTTTAGTTTGTTTTGCGGTAATTGATTATTGTTATTATTCTCTTCAGTCATAAATGCAAGTTAAATAAATGAGATATGAATTGCTATTTTGATAAATGGAGATAGAATCATTGATCCCATCTATACCCCCATCACCATTTGATTAAGCTTCTGAAGACTAACTTTTTCACCGATCGCTATAAGCTTATCCCCAATCTCTATAATTTCATTTGAGCGTGGGTTGTAAATGAATTTTCCATCAACTTTAGAAATTCCAACAACCATTATATTCAGATCCTTCCGTAAGGGTGATTCAGCTAATGTTTTCCCAACAAGTTCACAGTTCTTTTTAATAGATACTTCCTCCAGATTTATATCAACTCCACCGCCCATGGCAAACACCAGGTCTTATGAGCAATTGGACAAGACGTTTCCCTCCTAATTCATAAGGTTTAATGACTCTATGAGCACCAGCCCTTTTCAATTTAAATTCTGCTGCATCATCAATAGCTCTTGAAACTATGTATAAATCCTTATTCAACTCTTTTGCTGAAAGTGTAATAAAAACATTTTCAGCATCGGAACGCACAACGGCAGCTAACCCTTTAGCTCGCTTAATACCAGCTTGTTCCAGAATATCATCATTTGAAGCATCACCATTAATAAAAAGGATATTCTTTTCTATTAATTCTTCTATTTTATCATGTTCTTTTTCGATAACTAAAAAAGGGACATTGTTGTTGGAAAGACTTTCACATACCTCGCGTCCCATTCTTCCAAATCCGCAAACGATATAATGATCTTTCAATTTAATAAGTTGTTTACTCATTCGTCTTCTCCTAAAAATTTGTGTTTCAATTATCAACTGTGCGGCTCGCCCGCCAGTATAAGCGATAGTGATCACACCTGATAAAATCAGAAAAATTGTAAGTAGTCTTCCAAGATCGGATAATGGTTTTACCTCTTTGAATCCGGTAGTAGAGATAGTTATGATGGTCATGTAAAGTGCATCAATAAAGCTAAGATCTTCAATAACTTCGTACAGTATTGTACCAATCACTACAATTAGCGCAAGCAGTACTAATCCGTAAATAACATGCTTTAGTAATCGATTTTCCATAATGACCTGATCATATGAGAAAGAAAGTACCGTTAAAGATACTTCTGCAATTATAATAAAAACTTTTGATAGATGTGGATAGTAAAAATCTTTCTTGCTTATTTAAAATAAAAGCCTCAGAGTTTATCGATTCTCTGAGGCTTAAAATTAAACAAAATATGTTTTTATTATTTCTGTAAAATCATCTTCATTGCTGTAGAACCAGTATTTGAAGATAACCTATACATATAAATACCACTCGGTAAGCTAGAAGCATCAAACTGTACTTTATAATTTCCTGCGGTCATTTCATTATCAACCAAAGTTGTAATCTCTCTACCAAGAATATCATAGACAGATAATTTTACATGTCCGCTATTTTCTGGAACCGAATATTCAATAACAGTAGTCGGATTGAATGGATTTGGATAATTCTGACTTAACTCCATTGTTTCTGGAATAAGTTTATCTGTAGACGTTACACCTGTAGCTTTATCAGCCTCCATAACAACTACATAAGAATCATTAGACCAAACATCTTTATCGGTACTATAATTTACAAATACATATTCACTAAGTCCGTCACCGTCCATATCTACCGCAGCATCACCATAATAAAGCCTTGGAGTCAAAAAAGATGCAGAATCAGGACCAAGTTCTGCTGAGGCTAGGTCGTAAGCATCATATGCAACTGTTAGTTCCCAACTAGTTGAATCTGCCATATCTCCTTCTCCTTTGTATTCAAGGTCGAAAATTTGTCCGTTTCTTTCGCCAGCTATCAATAGACTTAAATTTCCATCTTGATCAGGGTCAGCAATAACCATATTTCTGAATTTACCATCAGCAACATTGCCGCTTGGTTTTATTTTTTTGGGGATATGATAAAACTCTACAACATCAGCGGCTGTAATTGTTGATATATCATTAATATTCTGGATTATGAAAAGTGTACTTTGTGGTTCCGTACCGGCAATAAAAAGTTCATTTTTGCCATCCCCATTTACGTCAGCAATTCTGACACCATCAACTGCTCCATAATCAATTCCTTGACTAGCATATAACTGCTCCAGATCATTAACATGCTCGTATGTATCAGGACCAGTACTTTCAAATATACGAAGTGTAAACATATTCCAAACCATCTCAAATATATCAGTATTACCATCGTTATCCAGGTCGCCTGTAATAGTTGAAAAGTTCGAACCACCTTCAGTATTCTGGAAGTTATATTCCACTATCCATTGCCCAAAAGCGGATAAATCACCACCAACTACAGAAGCAACCAGCACTTCACGACCACGACCGCCGGCTCTAACTCCCACAACAAGTTCATTAGTCCCATCTTTATCAACATCTTCAATCAGCATGCTATAGGGTC
>QILJ01000397.1 GCA_003233295.1 Ignavibacteria bacterium
CTGTCTCTGTTATACCATACTTTATCTGTGTTACAGGATTAAACGGGTTAGGATAGTTCTGCTCTAATACAAACCTTGTAGGCATTACAGAGCCCTTCTGTATTCTTAACAGGTTTACTTTACTATCTGTTATTATTAGCTCTTCTCCACTTATAACAGAGCTCTCTTTAATTTCCTTACCATTATTAAGTTCCTTAACCACATATCCTGTAGATATTCCAGTTATCTTTAACCTTAAGGGATACTTTGCTGCCTGCACCATTACAGTAAACTCACCAGATTCAGTTAAACGGTAACCTCCGCCTAACCTCACATCAAAAGAACCTTTTGGTGGAACGGGTGGTAAGCTGTAGCTCTCTATATTTACATTATTATCTAACTTACCTCCAAAGTATAGTGTTTGGCTTGAGTTACCGGCATCTGTGATCTCTACTGTTGAAAAACCCTGTGGGATTGTTAATGGGGCTAATAGTCTATCACCATCTTTTGCCAATACAGTTGAGCAGTCCATAGTGATAGTACCGTTAGCATTTGCCTTAACCCAGTAACCAAGTCCTTGCTTTAATGTATCTGCCGTATAGTACGAGCCGTTAAACCCGAACAGTGTTCCAGGTTCAATTATACTACCAGGGTCACCCACACTAATTAATGGTACATCACAGTTAGGACCACCTATCATATTCCACCCCTGTGTTAAATCAATGCTTGCCTGGGTTATTTCTATTCCTTCAACTGTTACTGTCTCATCAGCAGGGAACTTTAGCCAGTAACCTGTCAGGGTGTTTACCGTATCTGTTGAGTAGTAGCTTCCGTTAAAGCCAAACAGGGTACCTGTCTCTGCATTGGGGAAAAGGGTTAAGTAATAGGGATCATCTACATCTAAAGGTAAGCTAAGAAGGTCCCATCCCAAAACTATGTTATAATCATTTGTAACCGTATAGTTAAAGTATATCTGAAGATGCCCGAGACCGGTATTATCAGTATAGCTGTTATTCGTTCTCATATTAACATTTACTAAGGTGCCTCCTGTTGCAAAATCAATTAACGTGAAATTACCATCCGGGGGTAATTGAACAGGATCCCAACTGAAACTAACCGGGTCACAGCCCGAAGCAGGTTGATAGTAAACATCCCAGACAATAATGCTATCAGCATTAGTAGCCCTGAAGTCCCTAAGCAGCCCATCGCCGTTACTTACAAACCTTCCGTCAAAGGCACCTGAAGGTGGTGGTGGTGGTGCATAAACATCATAAGCAGGATCAAAAAAATCTGTTGCATCGGGTGCTGTGCCGAATGTAAGGCCTTGTGAGTTGCTGCAGTTGTCTGATACAGTCAGTTCTGTTGCGAAATCATTTGATAATGGTTCAAGAATAAAATTATCATACCTTTTAGTTCCATATGTATGAAGCCCTATCTTACCAGTTCCATTCAGTATAGTATCCTGAAACTCAACCAAGAAATTGTCATCAATGTATAATGAATAGTTGTTCCCAACTTTTTTTATACTTCCAGTATGCCATTGTTCGGGGGTCCATGTATAATCCAACGTCATAGCAATTATTTGAAATCCACCCCCTCCAACGCCAAGCCAGCGAGAGATAGAAACTTGAATTTGATTTTGTTGTCCTCCCCAATAATTCCACCCCGAGCCACCAAAAGATAAAGAGATATTATTATCTATAGCTAGCCACAAGGTGAAGTTTGCAACAGCCTGAAAAAGGTCCGGGTGGTCATCATCTGCAACTCTTATGAAATCTATCGAAGCAACCCAATCTCCAGGTATTTGATGTTCATCGTTTAATACAAGGTCAGATTGTTGACAACCGCTACCACAACTTACATTATAATAACCATGTAACTCATTATTAATTATACTCCAGTTATTCCCTAATACATCAGTCCATGCACTTAAATCACCAGAAAAGTCATCGGTGAAAGTGCTTTGTGCAAGAGAATTTGAATTCCCAATTATTAACCAGAATAATGCAAATAGTATAAAGCTATGCTTTAACATTATTTCCTCCTAAAAAGTTAGTAGATATGTTGTTTTTTATATAGGGGGACCCTCTTATATAAGGCTGACCCTCTATAGTTAAATCCCAGGATAATTCATTAATTCAATTGAATGTATTAATAATACCCCAACTTTTGCCATTCTCGGAAAAATGAAATTTTTTTTTGATGATACTGTAATGCTTCAGATGGAAGAGGAATTTCCTAAATTTATGTAATGTAAAAAGAAAGGAAATCCAGATGAGAGAAAGAAAACGTTACACACCAGAGAAGAAAACTCTAATACTTAGAGAACTTCTTGAAAACAATGTTCAAATCAGTGAACTTGCTGAAAAATACCAGGTCCATGTTAATGACATCTATAATTGGAAAAAGAAATTATTTGAAAATGCTAAGGATATATTTGAACCCGGCAATGGCAACCGAAAACAAAAGAGTGCTGAACAGAGAAAGATTTCAAAGCTGGAAGCTAAACTAAAAGACCGTGACGAAGCTATTACAATGCTATTGAAGGAAAACATTGCAATAAAAAAAAGTATAGATGGGGAAATATGGACCAGCAGTGGGTTGAACCGGATGTAAGAGATAATGTTGTTGAATTCATAAATACTATTAGACCGAAAATAGATATTAAACTTAAAAATATGCTTGGCTTAATTGGAATTAGCAGCAGTAAATATTATAGCTGGGTTGGAAGAAAAGGAGAAACTAATAACCATAATGGTAAAATTCCCAGGAAACACTGGTGCCTTGAACTGGGAAAGGGAAGCCATTATTAACTATGCTAAAGATCATCCTGCTCAGGGATACAGAAGACTAACTTATATGATGATTGATGATAATATTGTAGCAGTTAGTCCATCTACTACCTATAGGGTCTTAAAAGCTGCCGGTTTGCTTAACCGATGGAATAAAGTCAAAAAATCAGCAAAAGGAGGAGGGTTTATTCAGCCAACAGCCCCTCACCAGCACTGGCATACAGATATCAAATATGTAAACTTTCACGGCAGTTTTTTATTTCTTATCTCTGTAATTGATGGTTACAGTCGTTATATTGTTCATCACGAGCTAAGACAGAATATGCAGGAATTTGATATACAGATAACTATCCAGAGAGCTTTAGAAAAATATTCCGGTTATAAACCAAGGATCATCTCAGATAATGGTCCTCAGTTTATCTCTAAAGATTTCGCTGAATACCTGAAGTTTGTTGGATTGCAGCATATTAGAACTTCGATTGCGTATCCACAAGGCAACGGTAAGATCGAAAGATATCATAGAACTGTTCACGAAGAATGTTTAATGAAAACATCTTTGGTTAATCTTGATGATGCACGTAAGCAGATTGCTTCTTATATTGATTACTATAATACTAAAAGACTTAATAGTTCGTTGTTTTACCTAACCCCGGAAGATTTTCTTTTGGGCAGAGTAGAAGAAAAACTATATGAAAGAGGAACTAAACTAGTGTTAAGTTAGCTATGAAATGACGGAAATATTTTGTATTTTCGTACCAAAAAAGGGATGCTATGGTACGCTATACAATTAAACTAAAACAAACAGAAGTGGAAAGTCTAACGAAAATAATGCACTCAACCCAAACCTATCGAGGTGCTTACATTTTATTAAACTGTGATAAAGGTGTTTATTCAAAAAATAAAACAATAACTAACGCAGAAATTTGTAAAGTATTAAGAATAGGTGAAAGAACAATAGATCGAACAAAGAAGAAATTTATCGAAGAAGGTTTTGAAAGTGTATTAGAAAGGCGACTATCGAGCCGGAATTACAAAAAAAAGATAGAAGGAGATTTAGAAGCAAAATTAATAACCCTTTGCTGTAGCAAACCACCGAAAGGTTATGCGAGGTGGTCGTTGCGATTGTTAGCAGACCAAATGGTAGAACTGAACTATATAGATTATATTTCCCATGTTTCAGTAGGAGAAGTATTAAAAAAAACGAACTTAAGCCTTGGAAAGTAAAAGCTTGGGTTATACCACCAACACAAAATGGTGAATTTGTTGCCAATATGGAACACGTATTGGATATTTATAAAGAAGCATATGATAAAGATTATCCGGTAGTTTGTATGGACGAATCTCCGAAACAACTCATAGAGGAAGTTGCTTCAACATCAATAATGCCTGGTCAAGATGCAAGAAGGGATTACGAATACATTAGACATGGAATGGTTAACATATTTATGGCAAATGAACCTCCGAGAGGAAAAAGACTTGTAGAAATAACTGAGTACAAAACTAAAAAAGATTGGGCAAAATTTCTGATGCAAATTTCTGATCGAATGTATCCTAAAGCAAAAAAGATACGGTTGGTAATGGACAATTTTAAGACACATGTTGCCTCG
>QILJ01000353.1 GCA_003233295.1 Ignavibacteria bacterium
CACTGAGGCCACCAGATACAATTTCCTGCAGCTCCTTAAAGTAGCCACTGGACTCCTGGGACAGCTGCTGCAACTGTTGACCGTAACCCTTCAGCGCCTGTAGATCCTCCAGATTCAGTAGATTGTCCTGGTACTGACCAACGACGCCTTCCATTTGATCCAGCTGACCGCTATAGTGCTCCACCCAGGCCAGTTCTTCGGAGTCGGTGATTTTGGATTTGTAGGTTTCAAGTGCCTGGTTGATGTCATTTAGTTTTGCAGTGTATTGCTCCGGGGTTAGCTGGGTTAGCTTATCGAGGTTGCCATTCACCAACTCACCAACTCGGCTATTTGATAGGGAGTCCAGGCCTTGGAGCTTACCGGTGGCTTTGGTGTAAAGGCTATTAATTTTTCCCTGTAACAGTAGAGCCTTGGTCTGAAGCAGGATGTCAATGTTGGCCAGGTGATGGTTAGGTAAACTGCCGATACTATCCATTTTTTGTTGGGCGCTTTGGGCCCACTGGGGATTAATATTCAAGCTATCTCGAGGATTGGAATGGTTCTTGAGGCAGTCCAGCTTTTGAAGTAAATCAGCCTGATGTAGAGAACTAATTGATGCGGAATCAAAGGGTTCGATTTGAGCAATGCATAAATGGCTTATCAGAAGCCAGAATATGATAGACATATATCTATTAATGTACTGGTTGTAAAACACTTCTCCCACGCCGTTCATAGTCCAAGATTTCAACTTCAAGTAATACATATGGATCTAGTTGACTATGTGTCAATATTTTTTGAACTATTTGATTGAGTTTCTACTACACTTATTCTCAGCCAATTCATCTTTTAAATTTTGAGCCGTAATCTTGATAGGAATAATTAACAATACTAAATACAATATTTTCATTTTATTCCAATGGGGTAAACACTAAGAAGAACATTAGGTTTTCTTGTTTCTTTAAACGTTGGTGAAGCAGTTTGTGCCCCGTAAGCATTTCTTTCAAGTCCCTTTTCTAAGGTCTAGGCAAATGCCCTATGGCTAACAGTCCTATGGTCATCAATATGGCGCTTTTCATATTCGAACATATTTTTATTTCATTAATGTGATCTGATGATTGAGTTTTGTGATTGCATCAAGCTTGACCTTGACAGTTTTAGCTCCCGATGGGGAATTAATTTTAAAAGGGAATCATCTCGAATACCCCTGCAATGTATAGAACCATCATCATTGAAATTACAGCTACCTGTTGACGTAATCCAAGATGTATAACTTCTTCAAGTAAAGGAAAACTACGAGTATCAAATGTTTCACTACTCTCGCCTATTCCAAATCTTCAAATATCTTGGTAAAGTTAAGGTCATTTTCTACTCCTATTTCATCTCTTTTAATCTCGAACTCCATTTTCGTCATAGGTCCTATCACATTTTTCTCATAGGATTTAGAGACTTTATTAAGCAAAGGAATTATAAAATAATTAGTTGTTGATTTGTCCGGTTCGTACGCGGACTTTTCTGGATGTTGTTTTATTATTATAAATTCTCTATTAAATCCCAATGCAAAAACGACAGGATTTACTACACCTACGAAGCTGTCAGCATTTTCGTCCACACTATAGCTTAACGACATACCGTTCCTTAACTCAAGTGCGCACAAGTAATATTTATCTATCACATGTTCTTTGTAAATGAACCCTTCACAGTTAATGAAAAGAAGCGGAAGGGCAACTAATATTTTTTTAATCATGGCAATCTGCTAAAATCAATAGGTTCAGTCCAACTATATCTTTGTATTACGGTTCCGCCTGGTCGCCAAGTAGTTCTTTCCCAACTCGGACCTAGTTTATATGTTAATGAATTCATAGACGTGGGATTTGTTAGAGTAAAGATCAAGTTTTTCCCATCACTTGAGTCAATATCAATACGATAGCTACCTACAAATTGCTCGATTGGATCCAGACCAGCCCTTAAAAGGCCCTCTATTCCGAAATTACCGGTATAATTTGATACGCCATCTTTTAAGTTTTTCCTTTGTGCGTTGATCTGTTTATAGTAAAAATTCCTCGCTTCTATTACTTTCCATGCATTTCTCATGGCATTAGCTATACCTGCTTCAAATGTGTATTCATCTGGCCCGAGACCCAGAGCCCACAATGTAGTTAGGTAAGCTGCTACGCCTGTTTTAAACACCCAATCATCGGTATCTCGGGGTGGATCATCCAGATTGCTTTTATTGCTATTTTTTTGTTTACCTACACCAGGTATACCTCCAAATCCCTCAATATTAGAAAATGCTCTATAACTATTATCTCCCCCTCCTTCATTAGATCTATTGCCATCACTATATCCAACTGCCACGTTAGTTCTCACAATGTTGCCATCTTCATCATACTCATAATCTATTTCCCGACTGACTTCCCCATTCCTCATCCTTACCACCCTCATCGGGCATCATCCCATCCGGATCGGTAAACCTGATTGGATTATCAAAGGCATAATTGTATGGAGAATGCCTTCGCATCAGATCCGCTGCAGGGTCAATATTAATAAAACGCCCCAGGGCGGGATCATAGTACCTGGCCTGGTAATCATATAGTCCTAGGTCAAGCTCAGCTTGCTCCTCAAATCCATTATACTTAAATGGATTGCTCCCCTGTTTCCCAATTCCTTTCATCGCCAACCCGTAAGGGTAATAATGGTCCTCTTGCACGATGGGATGCTGGGTATGGGTAATTTTTAAATCGTCAAAGTGCACGTTTAAATCAAGTGCGCTTTCATTGGTTAGGTAAATATACATAGGTTTAATGTTCATTTCTTTTGCATCGCCCAAAAGAAACGAACCAAAGAAAATGCTAGGGCTGTTGAGAAATTTTGCTAAATACCTCCGC
>QILJ01000280.1 GCA_003233295.1 Ignavibacteria bacterium
TATAACAATAGGAATAAAAAATGCAGAAATTAATAATCTTTCTGATTGCTCTAACAATCTTAACATTTAGCTCGTGTAGTGATGACGATCCTGTATCACCACCGGATGATCAGCCAACAGCATTAAATGCAAAAGCCGGACTAAATCAGGAAGCTGAAATAAATGAAACTGTTACTCTTGACGGCAGTAAATCCACAGGTCCATCCGGGTTTACATACTCATGGACTTATACTGGAAAAATTCCAGAAAGTGAAATAAATTTTCAAAATAAAACCACTGCAAAGCCAACATTTGTTCTACCTTCAGCAGGACTTTATGAGTTTACGCTAACAATTGCTCACGGTGATTCTAGTAATTCTGATGAGACGACAGTTTTGGTTGGCGGAGCAATAGAACTTGGTGGAACGCTAACTGAAGATTTAAAACTTAGAAATATCCAGTCGGATGCATCTAAACCGGATTATATAGTAAAAAGCGATCTTGTTGTTCCGGCAGGTATTACACTCTCAATAGTTGAGGATGATGTAAAAATTGGGTTTGAATCGGAAACCGGTATATATGTAGATGGCGGAAAAATTACAAACGAAACAGAAGGTCAAGATGATAGTTTTCTTACAGAATTTTTTGGCGAGAATGGATGGAAAGGAATTTGGGTTAAAGATGGTGAAATTAATATAAATCATTCTTTGATCATTAATACCGGTTCTGCAAAATTTAGTGGATTAGAAGAAGCGGCTGCCGTTACTTTATCGGGGGGAACAACTCAACTAACAAGTTTCTCAGATAATAGTTTTATTAATTCGGTTTCATATGATATTAATGTAATTGATAAGTTTCCTGAAATTAGTAATTCTTTTATGCGAAATAAATTTTCGTTCAAAATACCAATTAAAGCTGTAATAACTTTTCTAGGATTCTGGTCATCAGATGGTCAAAACATAATGCCGGAAACCTTTGATTATGTTCATTTAATCCCATCCGGTGCAAATACTAAAGATGTAATTAATAATCCCAATGGATTTGGATTTTATCCGAGGGGAGTTGATTTCTTCATCGATGGAGATTTTTGGGCGGGTTCCTATTTGTCGTTTGGCAATGGATCTACAATCTATATTAAAGAAAATTCCGGAATTTTAGTAGGTGAATCTTTATGGTCTGCCGGAACCGAAAATGATTCAGTAACATTCACAGGTATTAATGGGACTAACTGGAAAGGTTTTGCCGCATTTGAGTTAGGTTCGAGGTCTTTTAAATTTTCTAGGATAATAAATGCTGGACACGGATTAATGAATATTGGTGAATATACAACAAAAAAAGAGGCAGCTTTTTATACTGCACGGATCGTAGGTGCAAGGTTTGAAAATAGTGAGATATCTAATAGTAATGGGTTTGGTTATTATAATGAGCAGACAGAATTGGTAGCGGATGCTATTTCTAATACTGTTTTTAAAAATTGTAAAAAAGCTGCTATTGGTATTAATCTTGCTTCTATAAATCAAGTTTTGAGAAGTGGTCATAATAACAAATTTGAGTTAGAAGATGGAGTTCCAGCGGTATTGGTTAGTAAAGCTAGTCTGCCCCCTTCAGGTGGTCTTTATGAGCTTGGTAACGGGAATTATTATCTGATGGATACAAATTGGGAGTTTGATGCTGATTTTGTAATAAATGAAGGTGTTTATTTGAAATTTAAGGCATGATATTATTTCTATAGAGCTAATTCACCGTATGTTACTGTATTTAAGATTAATGGTACTTCGGAAAACCCTGTAATTTTTGATAGTGAAGATGGCACACCTGGTTCTTGGGGTGGTGTTTTGCTTTCAGGATCATTTCAAATTGATAATCTAATTATCAGGAATGGTGGTGAATTTATATTGCCAGGAGCAACAGAAAAAGCAAACATAACTACTAATTATATTGGCGGAGATTTTAATAACCAGTATTTGAGAAATTCAACAATTAGCAATAGTTCAGGTTGCTGAAGTTACCCCAAAAACAATAATAAAAAATCTCTAAGTGATTTTACGATAATCAGTTAACGGGGAAAAGAAGTGGAAGAGGAAAAAATGGGGTAACTTTTTGCATCAAAAAAATAAGCGTCCTATTTTTGTAAAACAGCTAAATTCCACAAAAAATAAAAGGACGCTTATGAAGGACGCTTATGTATTACAGTAAAATAGCATCAAAGCTTCAAAGTAAAATTAGTCAATTTTCGGGGTATATTTCAAGTAAAATGGATAAAACTTTAGGAAGATTCCTAAGAGAAGCAGTCTATGGAATAATAACATCACAATCAGTAATGTTAACAGAAATTGGCAGAACCCTATCAAGTAATGTTTCATTGAAGAAAATAGAAGAACGTTTTTGCAGACAGTTAATAAAACCTAATCTATCAGAAGATATACACACAGCTATATTAAAGCATGCATCAAGATTTATAAAACAAGATACTCTTTTGATTTTAGACCTAAGCGATATACATAAAAAATATGCCGAAGAGATGGAATATCTTGCCAAAGTACGGGACGGAAGTTCAAGTGGAGCAATAGTAAACGGCTATTGGACTAACCAAGTAATAGCGACAGAAATAGATAGTAGAGAAGTAATCCCGCTGTATTCAGATTTGTATTCACAGAACGCACCGGAGTTTAAGAGCGAGAACGACGAAATACTAAAAGCAATAGATATGGTTAGTTCATCAGTTGAAAATCGTGGGATATGGGTAATTGACCGTGGAGGAGACCGGGATGTTCTCTATAATGACCTATCATCAAAACACAGAAGATTTATTATAAGAATGGTTGGGAATAGAAATTTAATTTGTGGTAAGAAAAAACAAATAGCATTAGAACTTGCAGAGTCAACTCGAACTCCTTATCAAGAAACAATAGTAAAACAAAAAGATGGTAAGGAGAAGATATATAATATTAGTTATGGTTTTAGAAAAGTAAACCTCACTAATAATCCGGATGTTCAATTATATCTGTTGGTTGTAAAAGGTTATGGGAAAAAGCCAATGATGATACTGACAACCGAGTCTTTACGAAGGAACTATAAGGTTCTCCAAAAAATATTACATTCATATATTAAACGGTGGGCTATTGAACAAACTATACGTTTTATAAAGCAGAACTATGGATTGGAGAATGTAAGAGTATTGAAATATGTTAGATTAAAAAACATGATGGCTATTTTATTGGTAGTCTTTTATTATATTACTGTGGTGCTTGAGAAGAATCTAAAATTAAGAATAATGATAGGACACTTATATAGACAAGCTAATAGAGTTTTTGGTATCCCTAATTTCCATTACTATGCTATTGGAGATGGTTTGAGTGCTATATTTAACAAAGTACATAAAAAAATGACAGCCTTGGTGCTCGACAGTAGCCAGCTGAGGCTGCCTTTGGAAATCTAATAATTTTTAGGGTAACTCCTGTAAATTGTATAAACCTTGATTGAACCTTGATTGCACACTTGATATTCTCTATCTTATGTTTTCTAAATCTGAGCTTTAATATCCCCAAATAACGGATATAATCTAAAAATGAAAAAACATTTTATACTACTTTTAATTCTCTTAACTGCATGCAGTTCTGACCAAAACGTACCGACTGGGTTAATGGTCGAATTCATTCGACAACCTGAGCAAATTGAAGTACTCGACTCAAAACCGGAATTTAGTTGGATAGTTCCTGCTAAGGTAAAACATCAAACAGCATATCAGATACAAGTTGCTTCCTCAAAATCGAAACTGGAAAAAGATGAAGCTAACATCTGGAATAGCGGAATAGTAAGAAGCCCTAAATCTGTGGAAGTTGAATGTGGAAGTGTTCTAAAACCGAATACCGCTTACTACTGGCGAGTAAAAATTTGGAACGACAAAAACAGACCAAGCCAATATTCTGATATACAAAGCTTCATAACTGGTAAGCTCGGAAATTATGCCACGACAAAAAACAGCTTTATGAGCAGTCTGATAGAACCGAAAGTATTTGATAAAATCAGTGATTCACATTTCTTTATTGATTTTGGGAAAGATGCTTTCGGAACGCTGCTTTTCAGCAATCTCAAATCCTCAACTTCTGATACGCTGATAATTCATCTTGGTGAGAAGGCTGACGGGAATAGTGTTGACAGAGATCCCGGCGGTTCAATTCGTTATCAAAAAGTTAAATTACCGATTGAACCCGGTAAGACTGAATATCTCCTAACACTACCGGCAAATAAAAGAAACACTTCCGGAGCGGCAGTCCTTCTGCCCGATTCAATGGGAGTGATAATGCCGTTCCGTTATTGCGAAATAGAAAACTCCAATGCAAAATTAAGTTCAGCAGACATTCGCCAGAAAGTATTTACCTATTATTTCAGTGATAATGAAAGCTACTTTGAAAGTTCCGACACAATACTAAATCAAGTTTGGGATCTCTGCAAATATAGCATTAAAGCTACATCATTCACTGGGCTTTATGTTGATGGTGACCGAGAAAGAATTCCCTACGAAGCAGATGCTTATATCCACCAGTTGGGACACTACTACACTGATCGTGAATACTCAATAGCTCGTAGGACAAATGAGTATTTCATAGATCACCCTACTTGGCCTACAGAATGTATACTTCACACTGTTCCAATGTTTTATAACGATTTTATGTTCACCGGGAATTTAGAATCGGTTAAATATTTTTATGAGAATCTAAAGAGTAAAACTCTCATTGATCTTGCACGGGAAGACGGTTTGATCTCCTCGCAAAGGGTCACTGATAACATCATGACAAAACTCGGATTCGCCAATCCCAAAGCAAGGATCAAAGATATTGTTGATTGGCCGCCCGGACAAAAAGACACGGGATGGAAACTTGCCAGACCGGAAGGTGAAAGAGACGGATATGA
>QILJ01000464.1 GCA_003233295.1 Ignavibacteria bacterium
AATTCCATACGGAAGGACAATAAGTTATAAAGAGCTGGCAGTCAGATTAGGGGATGAGAAAGTAATTAGAGCGGCAGCAAGTGCAAACGGCGCAAACCCTTTACCGATAGTTATTCCCTGTCACCGTGTTATCGGTTCAGATAGTTCGTTAATTGGATACGGAGGAGGATTGGAGATTAAAGAAAAACTTTTGATTTTGGAAGGAAGCCGGCAAAAGGACTTGTTTAATTTCTGAAATAACAGTAGTCAAGTGCCAGTCACCTCTAACACAGCTTGTTCAAAGGTGACTGGCACTTTTATATAGCTGTGAATTGAAATTTGAGGGGAATGTTAACAAGAGGGAATAAGAAAATTATCCTTTTCATTTTAATTTCATTTCCGTCAAGTCCCGGCAACCAGCCAAGACTTATTACTTTAGTAAAACTGCTTTAATTGTTTTGGTATATTTTTCTGCTTCGCCTTTGGCGGAAAGCCTTATAAAATACACTCCTGAAGGCAGTAGAATATCATCGCTGCCTTTGCCATCCCAGCTTACAGTATAATTGCCGGGAGATAATTCTTTTTCTAACAGTAACTTTACTTCTTTCCCTAAGTAATTGTAAATCTTTATACTTATAGATGCGGTTTCAATAAGTATAAAATCTATATTTGTAGAAGGGTTAAACGGATTTGGGTAATTTGGGGACACCTCAATCTTATTAGGAATATTCACATCAGTGTTAATTATTCCAGTAGTTTTATCTGATGTATAAATATAAGTAAATGTCCGGATTTTATCGTATCCTGGTAAATCTATTATTTGATCCAATGAGATTAATATTTCTTCTCTTCCATCATTTGTTATGTCAAACATTGAAGCACCATAGTATACACTATTTATACCGGACAATGCTAATTCATTCTGCTTTATATAATAAACCTCATAGGAATGTTGTCCTGAACTTCCGTTGAATTTTAATATGATGAAATTCTGGTCTATACATACACCTATTTCCTCTTTACCATCCTTGTCAACATCCAGAGTAAATACATTCCCTGCATTGAATGAAAATACACCAACCAGGTCTATCCTTGCAACCACTTCATAATTGTTGTTTCCCGTAGCTTCAAAACCGGTAAACCTTGTCACACCAACACCACTGTAAAATGCGTCTCCCCCAACCCAGAACTCCGGCTTTCCGTTCCCATCTATATCATCAGTTGCAACGTGGAGATACGCATTATTGGTTTCTACTGTTCCGTTCCATACATTCTGATAACCTGTTCCAGGCTGATATTCTATAATGTAAACTTCTCCGTGTATTGTGCCAACAACCATTTCTTCATACCCATCACCATCTATATCAGAATTAGAGAACCCACTGGCATCAAGATCAGGTACCGGGAAACCATATAATGAATCTAACCGATTCGTAGCAGGGTTATACTGGGCTATTACAACTGTTCCATCACCAACCAGTGAATAATATACAAGGTCTGTAAGAGAGTTATCATCATAATCACCAAATTTCGGATCGTTCATTTGGGAGATACCGTGGTAATTGAAATCATCTACAATTGCTAATGAGTCAGGTGTTGATTTTCTGTAAACAACTGTCCACGTTCCACCAAATTTATTTGCAACAAATAACTGTTCCTGTCCATCCTTGTTTATATCATAGATATCTTTTTCAGCTATTATTGTATCGGAATAGGTGTAAACAAAGTTGAAACTACTGTCAATATCATTATATTCATAAATTAATAAGTGAGTGCTGTCCCAATTTGTTTCATAATCTTTTACATAACCATATAGTTCTGCTCTATTGTTATTATTAATGTCTGCAACCGTCAGTGCTGTAACGATTTCTGCAGACACTGGTACTTCTTGCCAGAACTGGTATTTTTCATAATAAAGAGTTGTGTCAATTGTTCTAAGGTCTATTATTGTGCTGTCAAAGTTGGGAGAATAGGTCGTCTGGATACTGGATGCTGGATGCTGAGAATTAGCAATGTTTTTAAGTATCGTTCTGCCGTTTGGATATTCTACTTTTATTATGTCTTTCTCAACTTCGGTTACTTTAACATCGTCTCTTTGTTTTAGCTGCTCTAGTTTTTCTTCTCTTGTTTGCTGTGCATTAAGTAAACCGCTTTGCAGTATTAACAACACAATTATAAAAACCATTTTTTTCATCTCTTTATTGCCTTTCTTATAAAGTATAGGGAAAGAAATTCCGTTAGGGATTGCTTCTGCCAACTTCGTTGGATTCGCAATGACGTTTCGCTTTTTAAGTTATGTAAAACCTGTTGGGTAATAATTTGAAGTGAAAGAGAAATATTTATTGGGATGTACCTGTATGAATACGTATAAATAATCATATACAGAAATAAACGACAGAAAAAAACTATTGTCAACACAAATCTCTCCCTCCCACGCAGAGAGAGAGTAAAAACCGTGCCAGATGTTAGTTACCAAGCCACCCATAACTCATCTTTAATTATTGATAAAATATACTAGGGAATTTTGGTTTAAATGTAAAGACACTATCTAATTTGATAAGAATAATACTTCGGCTAAATATTAATTCATCAGCCAGACATTGAATACGAGAATGGTTGAAAAAATAACCCAAAGAGAATACGGCAGCAAACAAGTTGCAGCCAGTGGACAGAATTTCCAGATAAGCACTGTGAGAATTACAATATTTAAACCTAAAAGAATTGCCTGAAAAAATGCTAGCCCAATCTGTTGATAGCCGAAAAACAGAATGTTCCAGCCGACATTTATTAGAGCACTGAGTACAAACAAACCAATTATTAATTTAAAATGCCTTTGCTCCGAATATTTATTCCATACAATTAAAACCGAAACAGAACTTAAAATGAAGATCATCGTCCATGCAATTACCATAAAAGAATTTGACGGTGTCCAAATTGGAAGGTTGATCGTTTTATACCATACTCTGCCTGTTTGCGCAAAATAGGACGCTGCTGACCTGGTAATAACAACCAGCAAAGGAATAAGTAAATAATTTAATCGGAACCTAAGTATCAATTTTTCTAAATGTTTTCCATTAAAGAATATTAATGATTATAAATAAAAGAATATTCCTGAATGA
>QILJ01000155.1 GCA_003233295.1 Ignavibacteria bacterium
CCTTCTTCCAAGTTCCAAATAACATCGGATTTGTTGGGAATTAAAATTCCGCTGAAAGCTTTATACTCACGGTTCTTGATTATCCATTCCTCCATTGTGAAATTCCCATCTTTCTCCATATACCGTTTTGCCGTGATGCGGGAAACTTCGTTTTGTTCGTTAAAATGAAATGTTGCAGAAGTGGAAACGTTTTGAATAGTTATTCTTGCTATTGCGGTTGAATCGTCAATTGCTTCCCACGAGATAAAATCTTCCACAAATATCGTCGGGAACCAAACGCCTTCCGCCAAAAATCTTAATAATTCTCCTTGATCAACTTCATTCCCTTCCATTGAGGCAACTTTAATAAGTCCTAGCAATTTAACGGTCATATTTCCTTTACCGCCGATAAATTTATCCACTGCCGTTATTATTCCGATCTTTCCTTTCCAGTAGAACTCCCCTGCTTCGGTATTGATATATTGTTCAGCCTTCATTGTTTTAAAATCATCTTCAGGTTTCAATCGGAAATCACCGCGCTGTTTTAACCTGACGGTTTTTATCTTTTCTCTCCCAATAATATTTATATGCTTTAGATATCTTTGAACAATGTCCGGCAAATGCTGAATATCTTTTTCAGTTATCCTTTCTGTGTTTTTTGTGTCAACTTTTTTGTACATATTTTCGATTGTCTCGTTCATCGACGAACACCCCATGATTATTATTAAAATTATTATTGCCGTTTTTATTTTCATTTCTGCTCCCGCAAATTTTGTTAATAGAGGAAAAACGCCATTGCTACACATACAAAAGAGAACGCTACGACGCTGCTGTTTAATAATCTCATTTTACTTTTGTCTTTTAATATCTTCACCACAAACGTGCGGAACTTGTTGTACTGGAACAGCAGCATGAAGATCTTTACTCCCGTTAACGATATTAACAATGCGATTATCCAACTGTAAGCTACCGCATGGACAATGACCGAATACCATGTATATATTATAAGTAAAAGTCCAAGAGTGCCTACTAAATAAATCCATTTCGGTTTCTCCTTTCGATAAGCATTCTCTAATTCCCAATTATTCCAACGTTCTCCAAAAGTGAACATCAGTAAACGTGAGCCGATACCGAGAGCCGCCCAGAAAAGAGACAGAACTTGGAAATAATTCATTTCAAACATTTTGCAACCCCTTACTTTCATTTATAATTTAATTTTCTGTTCAACCCAAACCGAATAATTGACTATTCCGAATTCTTTTAAAGCCGAAGCCAATCCTTCTCCCAAATGATATTCTTCATTTTTGGCTTTACCGTTTAACTCGATCTGGATGCTGTAATCTGTTTCAAGATTTATACGTTTATAGATCTTAACTTTTTCTATTATTTCGTTTTCATTTACTTGAACAAACCAAGTTGATAGAAACTCATTCAATAATTTTTGATTTGTTTTTGCCGTACGTATTTGTATTGTTTCCAAAAAATTCATGTTTTATCTTCTCTATTCTTAAAACCATTTTAATTCCTTATTCCCAAAACCGTACCAATCCAAATTGTTTACAAAAATGAATGTTTTGGCAGAATATGAAAAGAATTAGCAGAATAGAGAAAAATATCATTACCGTATTTGGTATTTTTAAAAATAATTACCATATTTGGTGAGTTGTTCAATCAACAAAGAGAATGGTATGGAAAAGAATGAGTTTTTCAAAGAAGCCACGCTTAGAATTTGCGGAAACTTGGAAATTGAAGAATCCCTTTTTTCAGTATTCCATTTTCTCAAAAAAGTAATGCCGGTCGATTGGATTTCACTTCAGCTTTATGAAGAAAGCTTGAAGTCGGTCCGCACTATTGCAATAGCCACGGAAAAAGAAGTTAAGGCGGTTGATTTCCTCACACCTTTATCAAAAGAAGCCCAAGCTCAAATTGAACGGAAGATAAGATTAAAACTGCCCGACGTAATGCTATTGGTTATCACTCCTGAAACAGAAGGATTGTACAAGGATATGATAAACTTCCACAAAGTAAAAGCTACTTCGCTGATGATTTTTGCCCTTGAATCGAATGGAGAATATGTCGGGTCAATTACTCTGCTCTCGTCCGGGGAAAAAGTATTTAAAGGAACCGTTTGTGGTCGCAATGTCCAACACTCTGCGCTACCGCGAAGTAGTAAAACTTAAAGATATGCTGGCGGATGACAACCGCTATCTCCATCGTGAAATGCATCATTTAATAGGTGATGATATTATCGGCTCTAATTTTGGCTTGAAGGACGTTATGGAAAAAGTCAGTCAAGTAGCAGACTTGGACAGTCCGGTATTATTGCTCGGCGAAACTGGTGTGGGAAAAGATGTAATCGCAAATGCTATTCATTATTCATCGTCCCGAAAGGATGACCCTTTTATAAAAGTTAACTGCGGAGCCATTCCCGAATCATTAATTGACAGTGAACTATTCGGTCACGAGAAAGGAGCATTCACAGGAGCGATAACGCAAAAGCGCGGACGTTTTGAACGTGCAGATAAAGGAACGATTTTCCTGGATGAGATCGGCGAACTTCCATTACAAGCACAAGTCAAGTTACTGAGGGTTCTGCAACACAAAGAGATTGAACGTATCGGCGGAAACAAAACGATTAAATTGGATATAAGATTTATCGCTGCGACGAATCGTAACCTTGAAGAAATGGTTAAAGCCAATCAATTCAGAGAAGATCTGTGGTTCAGGCTAAATGTTTTCCCAATCAGAATTCCACAGAGGATCACTGACATACCGGCTATGCTGCAATATTTCATCGAAAAGAAAGCTAAGGAATTGAAACTACCTGGAATTCCCAAGCTAGCTCCAAGTGCAATTGAACCGCTCCTTAATTACGAATGGAAAGGAAATGTGCGGGAACTGGAAAACATTGTGGAAAGGGCTTTAATATTGAACCCTCTCGGTCCGATCTCTTTTGATAATCTGGAAGGGTTGAATCTTCACA
>QILJ01000002.1 GCA_003233295.1 Ignavibacteria bacterium
GGTAAACCTTTGTTGAATCATTATTCTGAAGGGCATTAGCAATCTCAAAACCCTTAAGTACGGCTTTAGAAGTAAATTGGAGATTCTTTAACCCGGTGCCCTTTATTTTTAATTGAATTGCCGCAATCGGCACATTGGTATTTAACTTCAGTTCATTGCCAACCAAATTTATATTAGCGCTTCCGGTATTTGTCTTGTTAAGATTAGCAATAGGAGCCGAAGGGTGGAGAATAATGTTAACGGTACCAACTATATCCAATACATTTATTGTGGAGTCCCCGTTTATATCCGCCGCTGCAAATATGAACGGCTGGGGATTGTGACCTAAAATATAAGATACATCGGTTACTATATCCAACACATTTACCTTTAAATCACCGTTAGCATCGCCGGGTGAAGAAGTTAAAGCTGTTGCACTTGTAACTTTGGAGTAATCACTTTCACTAAAATTTGTACGTACTACCTTGTACAGATAATAATATCTATTTCCCGGTGTTACGTCAAAGTCTGTATAAGTAGTATCTGTAATCAGATCTTTATTAAGAAGAGTTGTATCGGAATAAGTTGTATCGGTAAGATTAGTAAATCTATACATATTATAACCGAGTAAATCCGGTACATCGGCAGATTTAGGTTTTAACCACTTGAGTTTAATTTTCCCAAGTCCGGCTGTTGAATTAAAATCAATAGAGCTGAGACCTGCCGCGTCTATTAAGAATTCATAACGCATATCTTCAACAGGTATCACAAAACCTTCAGGGTCCCGTGCATCTGCCACACGTATTCTGTTTATACCGTCGCCTGTATATAGTTTTATTGTTTTATATGCCGTCCATATCATACTGTCCGGCGACCAAAAGGACGAGTCTGTTACAGCTTGCTGATTATATGGTTTTCTTACACCAAAGCTTAGTTTAGGAGTGTATTTTATATCCATAGGTCTGTTAAAGTAAACGTCAAATCTATGTGGCCCTACGCCAATAGGGTTCATCAAGTTTGCTTGATCCTGGGGATCTATTCCATCTACAAGAACTTTCCAAACTATACCGTGGGTGGAATCGGAAGGCTGCTTTAAGTAAGGTGAAAATATTACTCTGCTTAAAGAAGCATCTTCCATAAAATCATGTATTTTATTTTCTATTTTTATAGAATCTGCAGTTCCCCAATATTGATTAGTTTCATATTGGAAATATCCATCGCCCGCACTAAGGACAGTAGCTTTTTTTAGACCGATTATATTATTTTGTCCGTTAAATTGTAACCGGCCTCCCGAAAGAGTAACGATATTACCAATCTTATTAAAATTATTATATTTAAAATTTATATTTTCAAATCGTCCTACTGATGCTAAGCTACTTGTTGTAGGGAAATTTTTTTCAGGATTATACATATTCAATATATTAGAATTATTAATTGTAAGGTTATCTAAATAAAAATACCAAGAAAGCACCATCCAATTTATTAGAATAGAATTCGATATTTGACCTTCAAAAGCTGACAATCCATAGAAACCATTAAGACAAACGTTTGACTTTGCTATTGTACCATATTGCCCATGTAGAGCACCTCTATTGAATTCATAATAAGTTAAATTCAAATTAGTATAGCTAAATTCCAAAGTACCAGTAGGAGAGAAACCATTACCCCCTGAAATTGTTGTTCCGGTAATATCAATAAGTGAGTCAGGTTTTCCAATAGCAATAATTTTTCCATAATTAATTATTTTTGATTTTATATTAAGTCGCGTCCCCGGTTTTATAATTAAAACTCCAGAAGGAGTAATTTTAAAACTTCCGGAAACTAACCAAAATTTATCTTTGGTGAGAGTAAGAGTATCACTCAACATACCAGTTAATTCAATACCATTTTCGACATTAAATGTAATGGCTTGCTTTATTGAATCTGGTGAATCCTTGAACCACAGATATGCTTCAAAAACAATATCTCTGTCATGCGCAACATTGGGGTTTATATGAATTAATAAGGGATTTGTTTCATTGCTTCTTGTAGCATAGGGACTAATGCTGCCGATAAAAGCAGTATTTTTTAATATTTGTGCTGTTGTAGTATCTTCAAACTCACCGATTGTCCCCAAGTATTTCTAACCTTAAACCAAAGTTGTATAGTTTCTCCGGCATCAACCAAGCCATTGTTATTATCTCCGGCAAGTGTATCAACAATCGTATTAGATACAAACCAAAGCTGCGGTTTTGGTTTTATGTTTATTGCATCAAATAATTTAATTGGAAAAAATTTTACAGTAGAATTAATAATATTGCCCCACATCTGCTCTTGAGACTGCAACGGATAAATTTGTCGGTATAGAGCTACTGATCCGGAAACAAATGAAGCCGCCATTGAAGTCCCGCTGTAAACCCTATAATTCCCATTTGGAATAGTGCTTATAATTTTGTCTCCCGGTGCACAAAATTCATAATTAAGGAGATCTGGAAATCGGCTATAAACAGGCCCATCTAAATCATAATTACTAAAAAGAACAAGATAATTACCAGCCGCATTCATGTATTGCTGAGTTGCCTGAACACCGATAACATAAGACAATGCAGCAGGGTAAAATGGACCTGACCATTCATTAATACTCCTACTATCATTTCCAGCAGCAGCAACCAAAACGGAGTTTGCATAGGCATTTTCTAAAGCTGCTTCCATTGTTAAAGACTTTGCGTAACTGCCAAAGCTCATATTTATAACAGTTGCTCCATGGTCCATTGCATAAATAATTCCTCGTGTTATTGTAGCAGCATCGCCTCTTCCGCTGCTTTGGAATACTTTTATAGGCATTATTTTAGCATGCCAATTAACACCGGCAATACCTATCCCGTTATTTCCTTCCGCCGCTGCTATACCCGCTACGTGCGTGCCGTGGCTGTTGTCATCTGTGGGGTTGTTATCGTGGTTTATAAAATCCCATCCTCTTATGTCGTCAACAAAGCCGTCATGGTCGTCGTCAATTCCGTTACCGGGTATTTCACCGGGGTTTGTCCAAATATTATCTTTCAAATCCGGGTGCAGCCAATCAACTCCGGTATCTAATATTGCAAGTATTTGGCTTGTGTCTCCTTTAGTACTGTCCCAAACAGCGTTTATTTGTGTAGCGGGTATTCCCCATTGCTGAGAATAGAGAGGGTCATTGGGTGTAACAGTATTTTGTTTGTAGAGGTTATCATTATTTAGTTTAGAATGGTCCGTCTTTGCTCCGCTTCGACGTGATAGATTGAATGACTGAATGGTTGATTGGTTACTTGCATTT
>QILJ01000054.1 GCA_003233295.1 Ignavibacteria bacterium
ATACTAATTATTCAAATTAATTTCAGGAGAAAATAATAGACTTTACCCTTTATTCATAAAGGATGATGAGTTTACGACCAAGCACTAAGTAATTTCATTTATGGATAAAGTAAGAAACTTTCATAAGAACACATATCATCATTTATACAATAGAGGTGCTAACAAAGAAAAGATATTTTATGATGAAGAAAGTTATCTCTATTTTTTAAGAAGACTCAAGCATTACAAAAACAAGTACAACATACAGATTTTATCATATTGCTTAATGCCAAATCATTTCCACTTTTTTGTAAAACAGCAAAGTGAATTTCTAAAAATTTCTGATTTTCTTTCTGCTCTGTCGAATTCTTATGTTAAGTCAATAAATAAGAAGTTTAAAAGGAGCGGTACTTTATTTGAAGGCAAAACAAAAAGTAAGATAATTACGGATGAACATTATTTTATTTGGATAATCAAATATATTATAGAAAATCCTGTAAAAGCAAAATTAGTAAAATCAGTTGATGACTGGGAGTTCTACGCAACGGAACATTAACAGATGTGGAAGAAGTGGAATCATTTTTTCAATCAGAAGAGCAAAAGATGAAATTTCTGACAGATGAAGGAATTAAAGTTGATTATGAATTTTAGCAAAAAAACTTCTAAGGTTTGTGGATAAGCAAAAACCTCCAAGGTTTCCAAAACCTTGGAGGTTTAATTGAGAGGAAATACAAAACCAACACCACCGTGTGGATGGTGGCTGGCAATTCTTAAATTAGTTATTCTCTTTCTTTGCAAACTCTTCAACTTGTTTGAAAACACGCATCAAATTTCCTCCCCAGATCTTTTTAATATCTTTTTCAGAGTAGCCGCGCTTAACCAATTCCAAAGTAATATTTCCCATTTCACTTACGTCAAAAACTCCGTCCAGACCGCCGCCGCCGTCAAAGTCTGAACCAATACCAGCATGATCCACTCCAACTAGTTCAACAACATGATCGATATGGTTTACAAAATCTTGTACTGTTGCTCTAGGCTGAGGATATTTCTTGCTCAACTCTGAAATTGCCTTATGAAATTTGCCGCGTTCTTCATCTGATAGATCAGCATAATTACCAAAGCGTTTTTTTAGCTCAACAATCGCTGAATCTCTTTGTGGGTTTTTAGGTGGAGTTTTAACGTATTCATCAACCATAGTAAGTTGAATAACTCCACCTTTTTCAGCAAGCAGTCTTATCATATCGTCAGTCATATTGCGGGGATTATCACATAAAGCGCGGATGCGATGGCTGGAACTTTTGTAATTTTCATTACATCATAAAAAGATTTATCCGAGATATGGGATACATCAACCATAATTCCCAATCTGTTCAATTCCTTTACTACTTTTTCGCCAAAAGGAGTTAATCCTTCATCCTCGCTATCGTCAGTGGACGAGTCACAAATATCATTATCTTCCATATGGCAAAGTGTTAAATATCTCGCTCCAAGATCGTAAAAAGTTTTAACAAGGGAGAGGTCATCCCCTATGGGATAACCGTTCTCCATCCCTATTAAAATCGCGTGTTTTCATACATCATTAGTAGAATAAGCCAACTCAGCAAGTTCGGGATATTTATTCACATTCCTGATTATCACATCATAAATGCCAAATGCTTTTTCTTTTATCTTTTGGTTTGCTTCGGGATTGCGGTCACCTTGTTCAGTCCATACAATAAAAAATGCAGCGTCTAATCCGCCTTTATCCATACGCGGGAAGTCAACCTTACCACCACCTTTCTTATGCCCGTCGTGAAGTTGATCAAGTGCGAATGTTGAATCCCTCTGCAAATGAAGCGGTGTATCCTCATGAGTATCAATAGTTAATGCAGCGGCATGAATTTTTGCTGCGCGTTCAATTAATGCTTCCTCGTCACTTTTCTTAGAACATGAGATCAGTACAAGGATTGAAAGTGAAATCAATGTGAAAAATTTCCATAGAGTATTCGTTTTCATAATCGGCTCAAAATTATTGGTTGTTTAGTTTATTTATATAGTTAATAATATTAGTCCCCATTTGATTATTTGGATAAAGCAGTTTAAGTTTCTCTCCGATCTTTAACGCTTTATTTGGCTGTCCGGTTTTTATATAATGATCTGCTAAAGCATAAAGGAAGTCAAAATTGTTCGGGTCTTTATCGATTGCTTTTAACAGTTCAGCTTCCGCTTCTTTGTTTCGTCCCAGATACTGCAACATTAAACCGGTATTATAGTTTATTCTGCTTCTCTCCGGTAGTAGTTTGGAAGCCTTCTGCATGTAGATTATTGCTTCGCCGTATTCCTTTTTCTCAGCAAGAAGTAAACCTAAATAGTAATATGATTCGGAAAGATCGGGATGGTTCTGTACCAGATCGCGCAGGAGAATTTCTGCCTTGCTTGTCTTCCCGAGCTGACTGTAAATGATTGACAAATTCATTTTTGCCGGATAGAATAGTGAATCAATTTTTATCGCATCTTCATACTGTTTTGCTGCTTCAACAAGTTCATGCTGGTTTGCATACATGATGCCTAGGTTCATTCTACCAGAAGGGAAGTCTGCCATATATAGATTCATATCTTTATATTCACTCAAAGCGCTACTGAATGCATCTTTATATTTATCCGGAATTTGATCAGCAGGTAGTTCCGATACTCTGATCGCTGCTTCTGCTCTAACGGCTTTAACAGGATCATTCAATAACTTCAGAATATCTTTCTTAAACTCTTCAATGTTAGGGGAAGCATATACTCTTACCGCCGTTTCGCGCATGATCGGTTCGGGGTCATCCAATGCCCACTTTACAGCATTGTGAATATCTTCAGAACTATATCGATTCATATATGAAATTGCTGTGGCTCTTACGATCAGAGGGAATAGTTCATCTTTTGCAATTTGGATCAATTCATGTTCCGCTTTCGGATCAGATTCCCTTGCTGCTGCAAATGTAGTTCCGTAATGTGACTTCCGCGTAAGACCATACCATTTAGTAATGTAATCATCTGCCCATTTTGCAGATTTATTTTCATGACATTGATTACAAGCATTCGGAGTTTTTATTGAGATGGTAAGATCCGGGCGGGGAATACGGATACTATGATCAGGTCTATAGTCAACGCCCATATAATATTGACCGGGCATGTGACAATTTACGCAGAGCACTCCTTCGCCGACTTCAATCTTTTTATCTTTGAGAATAATCGGTTTCCCTTTTTCACCTTTATATTTATGGAAGTGATGTTCTTTTGTGTCATAAATATCAGCGCGGTGACATTGAGCACAGAGAGCATTACCCTCAAACTTTAATTTACCTGAATGCACATTGTGGCAGTCATTGCACTGTATATTGTTATCATACATTTTACTCTGGATGAACGAACCGTAAACATAATCCTCTTCAAGTATTTGACCGTCGGGATAATAACTCTCGGTTATCAGTTCCGGCAGCATTGAATCCAATAGGTCTTTTCTGCCATGCTTAAAATTATCAAACTGTGAGCGGCGTGCATGACATCGTGTGCGTTCAACATATTCACGATTATTTATCCCGCTGGTTTTTACTATAAGTCCCATATTATTGTCAGTCGGTCTAGCCATCTCAGGTAGATTTGCCCAGTCTTCATGTAAAGAGCCGGGACCATGACATGCTTCACAGCTAACATTTATTTCCGAATATGTTGTATGGAATGACTTTGTTACCGGGTCAAAGTTCTTTTTAAGATTTGTTGAATGACATTCGGAACACATCCCATTCCAGTTCTGACCTCCGTTAGTCCAATATAACCAGTTAGTTGGAGTAAGATTTTCATCGGGGTAAACCATATCAGACAGGCTGAACCATTTCTTCTTCTCAGTATTCCATGCTATTGGAAGACATTGATATTTACCGTCTTCAAACGGAATGAGGTACTGCTGAAGCGGTGTGTAGCCGAATGTATGGGTGATCTCAAAATCTTGTGTCTTGCCTCCAATGCCTTCTGTCCTGACAAAAAACTTCAATGCCTTCTGTCCTGACAAAAAACTTCCCATCTTTTTTATAAAAGAAAGTTTCTTTTCCATCAGCCGAAACAAATTTTGAATTGTTAAAGTCTCCAAGCACAGAGCTATCTGTAGCGATGTCCATTGATTTTCTATGGTCAGACTTCTTCCAGAGATCATACTCGGTTTTATGACAATCGATGCATCTCTCTTTACCGATGAATTGAGAAGTCTTAAAGTTAGTTTCTGTTTTGCTTGAATATAAATGGAGCAAAACATAAAGAGGAATTGCCATCACAATCACTATTGCCGCCGCTAACCCTATTATCTTCCAGTTCTTCATCTATGACTCGGCATAAGTTGCTTGTGAATTTGAAAATCTTTTACGTTTTATCGGTTCTTTCGGATTTATTTTTACAATACCGTTTTCGATAACTACCGGTAGAAGATCGAGTGCCCTCGGAGCAGGCGGACTAGCCACATTGCCATTTATTTCAAATACGGAAGAGTGACATGGACAGATGAATTTATCCTCCGTTTTATTCCATCCGACTGAACATCCTAAGTGAGTGCATTTAAGAGATAGTGCAACGAATCCGCCGTCATTTAAACGTGAAAGATAAAATCTTCCGCTTCTGAAGGGAGTAACACTGCCTAACTTGAAATCATCAACTTTCCCGGCAATCATGTATGAAGATAGATCTTTTTCCTTATCTTTCGCAGAATGTAGAAGAAAGTTGATAGATATTCCCAGAACCTCAATACCTGCAATAGCTCCAAGTCCTAACCAGATCTTGCTTAAAAAACTTCTTCTCGATTCGGTTTTTTCTTCTTCAGCTATTTTATCTTTCTTCGATTTTTTCATTTTCTATTACCATGGAAATGTTAAAGCCATTCCTTCTCCTCTAAAAATAATACTTGTAAGCGAGAGTACAATAAATATCACCAAAAGCAGTACAAACAAAGCTTGTACAGTTTCCGTTTTATTTGTGTTGAATTTCTTTTTAATAAATTTATAATAACCGGCTAATAGCAATAGAATAATTAAAAATGGGATAAGTCCGTTGCTTATCCATGTCGGAATAGCTTCGAACTTTGTACTTATATCCATAAAAAATTCATCGG
>QILJ01000053.1 GCA_003233295.1 Ignavibacteria bacterium
AGTGCAACCGTGTAAGGTGATTGATTGTTATACAGCATCACTTGTTCAATATACGGCGACTGGTCAACCAGAGCTTCCTCAATTCCCTCAGGGCTGAATTTCTCTCCGTCGCTGCCGATCAGCAAGCTTTTAAATCGTCCAAGCACATACAGGAATCCGTCTTTATCAAGATATCCCATATCGCCCGTGTGAAGCCATCCGTCAACAATTGTTTCAGCAGTGGTTTTATCATTTTTCCAATAACCCGCCATCACATTTTCACCTTTACAGATTATTTCGCCTTTCTCGCCTTGTGGAACTTCGTTTCCATCATCGTCAACAATTTTTAGTTCCAGATCTTTTACCACTCTCCCTGACGAACCCATCTTATGAAGCACAGGAACATTTGCGGAAATTACCGGCGCTGCTTCAGTTAAGCCGTAACCTTGAAATATAGGAATTCCTATTGCATAGAAAAATCTTTGAAGTTCAATATCAAGCAAAGCGCCGCCGCCGATAAAGAATTCAAGTCTTCCGCCAAAACCCTCTCTGATCTTACTGAAAAGTATTTTGTCATAAAATTTGAGTAGTGGGAGTTTTAACTTCTTCAATCCCTTTCCTCGTCTGTAACCATCACCATTGTATTCATAAGCAAGCTTCAGAGCTTTGTGAAATAGCGCTTCAACTTTTTTACCTTTACCTCGTATACCGTTTTCAATATTTTTTCTGAAATTTTTTGATAATGCCGGCACACTGAGTAAAAATGTAGGTTTAGTTTCTTTAATATTAATTGGGATATTTTTTAAGGTTTCCATTGGAGTTTCACCTATCTGAACCGATGCCATACTTGCGCCATTTTTCATCAGTGTATAAATTCCAACAGTATGAGCAAAGGAATGATCCCAAGGTAAGATCAACAGTGAAGAATAATGTTCGGGGATTGGAAGAATTGCCGTTGCCTGCTCAACATGCTCAACATTCGAAGTATAATTTCTATGGGTTAAGATTATACCTTTAGGGTCGGCAGTTGTACCTGATGTATAACAAATATTAGCGTAATCATCATTTGTCAGGTTTTGCCAAATATTGTTAAATTCGTCATAATTTGCTTCAAGGTATTCCCTGCCTTTGCCGAGGACTTCATCTTTGTATATTTCATTATCCTTAATATCATCAATGGGATCAAGAACTATTATTTTCTCCAAGTCCGGTAGATCCCTTTCAATCTGTCTTATCTTTTTAAGCTGTCTTTTCGAAACAATAACAAATTTACAGCCAGAGTGCATGAGTCTAAATTTCAAATCATTCAACTCATCAATCTTAACAGAGATAGGGACATCAACACCGCCGATGAAAAGAATTCCCATTTCACTCATTACCCAATCATTCCGCCCTTCGGCAATTAAAGCTGTTCTCTCCCCTTTCTGCAAACCTAGCTGTAACAAACCCGCAGCAAATTCATGAATTAATACCTGCATTTCCTTGTATGTTGTTCCAACATATTTATCGGTTTTCTTTTCCCACATTAAAATATTGTTCGGGTATTTTTTAACGCTATCTTCAAATAACAATGGTAAAGTTTTTTGCATCTCTTCTCCAATTCGTTAATAATCTAAGTATTAATATAGGCATGTCAGCACGATTCTTCAACCGCTGAAATAAGAAAACCTTTTGCTAATTCGTACGTCTAAAAAACCGAACAATGGGTAAATGGAAATGAGAGAAAGATTATACAGGTCAAGAACAAACAGAATATTCGGTGGTGTGGCAGCCGGTTTGGGAGATTATCTTAATATCGATCCTATTATTGTAAGAGTTCTTTTTGTCGGTTCATTTTTTTTAAGCGGTATTGGAATTCTACTTTATATAATTTTATGGATAGTTGTGCCTGAAGAAAATGTGTTTGCCTCATTCAATACGAGTACCAATCAGAGCGGTCAGCAAGCGGATGATCTCAAAACCAATGATATTTTTAGTCAAGAATATTACCTGAAGAAAAGTAATAATGGCAGTCTGATTATTGGAATAATACTTATTGTTATAGGTTTGTTTTTACTTGGAGTTGAGATTTTTTCATTCTTGAACTTCAGCGATCTTTTTGCAATCCTAACTGTCGGTGTGGGTATAGGTTTAATTTATAACGCAATTAAAAAGTAGATGATAAAATGAAACTAAAAAACGGTCAATTGTTTTGGGGCTTTTTCTTTCTTACTATCGGAGCCTTATTTTTATTAGAGAGAAATGATTTAATAATCACAGACTTCGAAACTTTCTGGAGTTACTGGCCTATTCTTCTTATCCTTGCCGGTTTGTCAATAATGTTCAAAGGTACATTTGTAAAATCGCTGATTGCCGTAATTTCAGGTGCACTGCTTGGAGTATTTCTTTTTTCATCCTTTGTCTTCCTATTTAACAGTATAGAATTTTCCGGCAAGGAATTAGATGATTCACACTACAATTATGCAACGTTTAGTGAGGAATATACAGATTCAGTCGGCAGGGCAACTTTACAATTAAATGCCGGTGTTGGTAAAATCACAATTAAAGATACAACCGATAAATTATTCGAAGGTTATTCTTCCGGGTTCCTAAATTCGTATAACGTAAATACAATTCGAAATTATAATAGAGCAATTGTGAAGATGAACTACGAACCCCATAACCTCAATCTATTCAAAAAAGAAAAGAAGAACATTTTACACATCGCTCTGAATAGAAATCCTGTTTGGGATATTAAACTGGAGATCGGCGCTGCAAAAGTGAATCTTGATCTTTCGGATTATAAAATAAATAGATTTTCACTTCAAACAGGCGCCTCTGCAACAAAATTAAAATTTGGTGATCTGCAGAAAAAAATCAAAGCTAAGATTGAAATGGGCGCAGCTTCATTGAAAATATATATCCCATATGGAACAGGATGTGAGATTAAAAGCAATATGGTATTCATGACAAAGGACT
>QILJ01000089.1 GCA_003233295.1 Ignavibacteria bacterium
TATATTGTTGTCTTACAGCGATCTGCTTAGTAGCAAGATCGTTTATCACATATTGTGTATCCACATTAGCATGATGTTGAAGCGTAACGATATAGAAATCTCCATCGATTGCCCAGCCCCCAACGTTTCCATTTTTAAGAGATTGAGACATTTTAAAACGTCCTTCAACAGGAACAATTGAACGAACTCCATTATCCCTTAAGAAAGAAATAGACGTAGTTTCAGGGAAGTTAAACAAATAGGTCTGGTGAGGAATGTAGCTAATTAATTCGAGGTTATTGGCCGCAAAAAGATCTTGTACATTTTGGTTTGGTGTTTCATAAAATTGAATCCAACCGTAATAGCCATCTTGGAAGTGTGCCGAATCCGGCATCTGATTCCATTCAAAGGTGTCTATATTTTCCGGCATTTCAATAGTTTCATCTTGAAACTGAATTGTGTAAGAATTTTGTGCAAATGTAAATGTGAAAACAAATACAAATACCAAAAAACTAACGCTTTTTGGATGTAATCTGAAAAAGGTAAATTTTTTCATAGTTGATTTTTTAATAAAAGTTAAAAATTAGAAAAGTAAATATAGTGTTCTTAAACCTGTTAATTACAACTTAAGAATACCAAATATATTCAAATGTGTTAAAAAAACAATGCGAAAAATAGTTAAAGTGTAGCTTTAGAATACTTTTAAACGTCTACAATTCAAACGAATTGATGTCGCCAATAACGCTTCAATTAATAATATTAAGAAAGGTAATACTAAATTATTCGAACAGGGCTTTGAGTTCGGCAGCATCACCTGGAGCCAATTTCCCGGCAACAACCAAACTAAGTTGTTTGCTCCTTAAAGCCGTAACAACCTTCTTTTTCTCTTCCGCCAACTACAAATTCATCTACATGAACAGTGCCATCCATTGGGTAATTCTCACTAGATTTCATTGCTGCTCTAACCTTATGCATAAACAAACGTGCTGTTTTTTCAGTAACTCCAAAGCGAACCCCCATATAACCCCCCATATAACTAAGCGATAAACTTTTGGTTGTGGTTGACATCTCAAAACAGATAAAAAACGCTTTGCGTAAACCAAATTTTACCTTATGAAAAAGGGTGTTTGCTGTTTCTGTATGACTACATTTATTGCAAGTTCTTGCGAAATTCTTAGGAATTTGACTTGCATTATGTTCACATTTTACACATTTAAACCCGCTTTTCCATTTAATATTTGTTAGATATTCTTTGCAATTATCGTCTGTTATAAAGTGTTCACTAAACTCTATAAGGTTTTGTCCTTTAAAAATATCCATAATTCCTATATTTTATTGACTACTAAGATATGAGACTATCTACTGACCTCAAAAAAGAAAAATATAAAACTTCTTATGCAGAAATTTTATGTAAATTGGCAAGTCAAATTAACAAGGTCTTTAAACTCAATGGTAAAACTAGACTTCGTGGTTTCCAGACTTGGGGGATTATATAGCCTTAGGCATGAGATAAAGAGTAAAAAAAATTAGAAATTATGAAAAAAAGTTATCTATTATTAATCGTTACTGCCCTTTGTATATCTAGTTCAGTTTTTTCGCAAACACCGCAGGAAAGAGACTGGATTACAAGAAATTACGATTTAGCTAAACTGGCACAAATGTCAAATGACTTCCGGGAGACTTTCGAACGGGAAAAGCAATATGCCTTGGAAATGGCGGCTATTTATGACTGGGAAGTGTTGATTGAATATCCCGATGGAGGGATTGCCGAATTAATTAGGGTTTCAGATTCAGGAGAACCCGTTTATGCTGCCACCGATAATAGAGAAGGAGGTATTACTACCCGTGCGAATTTAGTGCATACTGGAGGATCTTCAGGATTGGACCTGAATGGAGAAAATATGATCATTGGAATTTGGGATGGCGGCGGAGTTCGTTTGAGCCATGAAATATTTAGTGGTAGGGGCACACAAGTGGATGGGGCAGCTGGAACATCGGGCCACGCTACACATGTGGCAGGCACCATGATTGGAACTGGGAATGTTCAAGGAGGAACTGTTATAGGAATGGCTCCTGTGGCTGACCTTTGGGCTCATGACTGGAATAATCCTTTCGCTGAGATGACCACAGCAGCAGCAAATGGGCTTTTAATATCGAATCATTCATGGGGTTTTATTACCAACGCAGCTTGGCAAAATGGATTTTACAGTCAATTTTCTAGAGTTATAGACGAAATAATGTACAATGCTCCCTATCACCTTTCGGTTAATTCTGCTGGGAATGATGGCCCTGGACTTGATAAATTAACCGGTATGAGTCTTGCAAAAAATAATTTATCAGTAGCCGCTGTATTTGAAGTATTAAATTATACGGGGCCAGGAAGTGTTAATTTGGTTAGTTTTAGTAGTAGGGGTCCTACGGATGATGGAAGAATTAAGCCAGATATTTCTGGGAAAGGGGCGAATATGACATCTTCATGGAATGGATCCAACTCCCAATATAATACCATAAGCGGTACTTCCATGTCGTCTCCAAATGTAGCAGGAAGCATTTTATTATTACAACAACATTATAATGATGTAAACAGTGAGTTTATGTTAAGCTCTACTTTAAGAGGACTGGCTCTTCACACCGCGGATGAGGCTGGAAACGACGACGGACCTGATTATAGTTTTGGTTGGGGATTATTAAATACGGCCGCTGGGGCCGATGTTATTACCAATGACGGAGTCTCTACTGTCATTATTGAAGAAACCCTGGAGCCAGGAGATGTATATACACTTTCAGTTCAATCGGATGGTGTAACCGATTTAATGGCATCCATTACTTGGACTGATCCTCCAGGAAATTTGCTTCCTTCAGGCGTTACCAATAATCGTACTCCGTCCTTATTGAATGATCTTGATATAAGAATCTCAGATGATGGCGGGATGACTTTCTTCCCTTGGAAATTGGACCCAGATAATCCTGTTGCAGCAGCAACAACTGGAGATAATCTTGT
>QILJ01000044.1 GCA_003233295.1 Ignavibacteria bacterium
AATTAACAATACTTTTAATAGATGACGAAGCCGTGCAGTTGGCTTCCTTAAAAAGTTTTTTAACTCGGAGGAACTATAATGTTCTTACTGCAGCCAACGGTAGAATTGGGGTGGACATTGTTAAGGAGAATGTTATTGATCTAATTCTAACAGATTACAGAATGCCGGAGATGAACGGTAAGGAAGTGCTTGAAGAGGTTAAGAAGATAAACCCGGAAATTGATGTTGTTATAATGACAGCTTTTGGAAAACTTGAAGAAGCTATCGGTATAATGAAAAGCGGGGCTTACGATTACCTTACAAAACCGGTTGATCTGGACGAACTGGAAAATTTGATTAAAAGAATCGGCGAAAAGAAATTACTGCAGAAGGAAAATAAACTTCTGCGTGAACAGCTTCATGAGAAATTTAAATTTGAATCCATCATTTCCCAAAGCGGAAAGATGGAAGATGTTCTTAATCTTGCCGGTAGGGTTGCGAAGAGTAAAGCCACTGTTTTAATACGCGGTGAGAGCGGTACAGGGAAAGAGTTGATAGCTAAAGCGGTTCACTTTGCAAGTAACAGAAACGATAAACCTTTTGTAACTGTTAATGTTGCAGCGTTGTCGGAAAGTCTGCTGGAGAGTGAATTGTTCGGGCATGAAAGAGGAGCTTTTACAGGTGCAGTCGGTGCAAGGATAGGCAGATTTGAAGAAGCGGATGGAGGTACACTATTCATTGACGAAGTTGGTGAAATACCGCTGAATGTTCAAGTGAAATTACTGCGCGCAATTCAATTTGGCGAGGTGCAAAGGCTTGGAGGAAATGAAACAAGAAAAATTGATGTAAGAATAATTGCCGCAACCCATCGCGATCTGGAAAAGATGCTGGGGGATAACAAATTCCGTGAGGACCTTTACTACAGACTGAATGTTGTGGCTATTAATGTTCCGCCTCTTCGTGAGCGAAAGTCTGATATTCCTCTGCTGATCGATCACTTCATAAAAAAATATTCTCAGATTAACGAAACAGAAGTTACTTCAATCTCCAATGGTGCCCTCGATCAATTAATGAAGTATTCTTATAAAGGAAACATCAGAGAGCTGGAAAATATAATTGAAAGATCGGTTATTCTGTGCAGGAGCAATACAATTACCAAAGAGGATTTACCGATACAGATAGGATACTCCAGCAGTAAAAGTGTTTTAGATCCGATCAACATCGATAAAAATTACGAAGAAAAGATGAAGGCTTTCGAGACGGAAATGATCAAAGAGGCTCTCAAAAGAAATAGCAAAAATCAAAGCGCTGCAGCTAGAGAACTCGGTATCACTGAAAGACATCTGCGTTCAAGACTTGAGCGGTTAGGATTAAAGAAGAAATAGAATTTTTAATCCGGCAGAAGCTGACAAGAAATCAAGCTCACCAAAGCGGTCAAGGTCGCACCTTGACCGGTTGATTCACAATATCGTCACACGTGTACGACTTAAGAAAGAGAAGTCCCCTCTTGGGGGGGATTTAGGAGTGGGTTGAGAAACACAAAAATACAAGTCTTGACTTGTCCCTCTATCTCATTTCCCATGAGGATTTCTTTTGCCGTCACTGACGAAGTAAGTTTTTTTTGTTTCTAAAACGTCACCGTGTGGACGGTGACGTCAGAATGAATTCCGTAGGAATTTGATTATTGTAGATATTAAGAAACATAAGAATAGATTAAACCTCGTAGAGATTTTATTATATGTTGTATAATTAAATCCCGATGGGATTTATTCTATTCCTTTTTTTTGTCTTTTCTATAATAATACAATCCCTCTGGGATTGCATTTGTGCAGAAAAACAAACAAGAAAATCCTTCTTGGATGAGATTTAGGCTTGCCCGTCCGGTAGGCGGGGGTGGGTTGAAAAACACAAAAGTACAAGTTAGAGTAAGGGAACAAAGATCATAAATAAAAAAAGCCGCCAAGCAAAGGACTTGACGGCTTAGGTTGTTTAATGATATAATTGGTGATAACTAGGGATTAATTATATCATTGTAATCTTCAAGACTCAAAACTTGAGGAACATATTCAACTAAATTCCATACAAAAGCTTTTAGATGATGAGTTGAACCTCTTCTGAGATGCGTGTAAACAGTAAGGATATCATCATTTTCTTCAATTTCTGCAATGTGAGTATCGAGATCTGTAATATCCGTTTCTTCTATTAATGCGCCGGCTTTCAGAGCTTCTATTTCGCTTACTGAACCTTTTGCAACCAGATCGTCGTATAGATTTTGAATATCTGCATTCATAAATACACCGATCGGGTTGTCGCCTACGGGGTCTTCAAGTTCGTATTTATCAAGTAAGATTTTTACCGCAGCCATGTGAACGGATTCGCTTTTAGGGATAAATTTGAATACCGGTAAAGGATATTTTTCATACATTGTCAGATAAACATCGCGAGCCATTTTTTCTTCTTCGCGCATGAAAAATAATCCTTCAGTTTCAGAATCATTAAGTTCACCATAATAAGTCGAGTCGCAGTAAGGCCAGCTATTCGTAATAATTCTAGCTTCCGGATCTACTTTATATTGAATGCCATCTTCTGAAGCAGTAGCTGATGACGGGTCGCTGGATGAATCGCACGCCGCAAAAACAAGAGAAAGCGATAATACCCCTATCCAAATAAGTCCAGATTTTTTTATTGTTTTCATTTTAACTCCTATAAATATGTTGTTGATGATTATTTTGTTATAGCAGTTATTCTATTATTATGCCAAAATGGGAAATTCGTTTTTAGTGTAAAATAAAGATATTTGAGTGATAAAGTCGTCCAATTAGACGATGAAGAACAGATTTGGTCGAATTAAATGTGGATGTAAATGCTTTAAAGAATGTTTTATAGTATTG
>QILJ01000149.1 GCA_003233295.1 Ignavibacteria bacterium
ATTTGGTTATCTGTACTCCGGCTTGAACGATTTTGTTTTCATCTGTGGGATGCACAGCAACCCAGTGGGCAAAGAACCCTTGATATTGGGCAACATCGTTGGAATTTACTTTTGTCCAAGTATCACCGAAGTTTGTTGTCTTATAAAGTCCAATGGCGGAGAGGCTGTCAGCTACATCAGCAAAAACCACATCGGGATTGGACTGATATATATCCATTAAAGTTTTCCCTGTATAAGTCGGAATGCCGCCTAGTTTTGTCCAACTATTTCCTCCGTCAAGTGAACGGTATATTCCCGCATCGGGACTTCCCAAATTTCCGGTAGAGACCAGTATCTTGCTCGTATCAGCTAAGTGAATTACAATATCCTCAGCCATCTCAACAGAATAAACATTTTCCCAAGTGCTTCCTTGATCATAAGAACGGTAAATGCCTTCTGAAGTTGCGGCAAATACTGTTTGACTATTCAACGGATTAAGGGCAATATCTTGAATACCGCGTCTTTGGTCGAATGTCCAATCCAAGCTTTTAGTCCAAGTTACTCCGCCATCTGTTGTTTTTAAAATTCCAATTCCGTAACTCCCTCGCGATGTTCGCCAGACATACCCGCCAATTGACTGTGAGCGACCATAAGTTTCACCGGTGCCAATAAGCATATTAAGTGAGTCGGTTGGATCAATAGCAATTGCCATTACACCAAGCGTCGGAAATCCGGTTGTGACTCTCTGCCAGTTTTCACCATTTGTTGAATTGTATGTTCTCCATAATCCGCCGGTAGCAGCGCCTGCATATAAGGTATTCGAGTTTTGAGGATTTACAGCCAGGCTTATCGTTCTTCCCGGCACATTCAATGGACCCATAGCTTTCCATGGCTCACTCTCTTGGATTGACGCGCTGGCTTTTCTGAGTTGGGTTTTATCTTTTATATATGCTTTCATAAACTTTGCCTTCGGAATATCGTTGGCAGGATAAGACCGCATTCTGTTTATAAATTCCAAAGCAGTCTTAGCCCCGGATTCGCGTTTAGCAGAAACTAAATAATCATCTGAAAATTTAGAGAAAGTAAAGAAAAACGAAAAAAGTACTGAAATAATAAATATTGAAAATAGTATTCGGTTGGATAAATTATTCATAATAAAACCATGTTAAGATTATTTAGTAATATATTTATATAGCTATTAATTAAGCTTAATGATATAACCCTTACTCTGCAATTCGCTTTCGTTCTCATCTAAAAATTTTCTTATAGCTTCCGATGAAACAATGCGACCTATCCCGTATCTAATGCCGTCCAGTTTTTCAACTTTCATTTCACCGTGGTGAGAGTACAAATTTCTTTTCAGCCGGTACGGACGAGACGATACCGACTAATTCAAAGTTTGGAGCGTCGCCGCGAATTGCGAGTACCAATCCGCCGCTTGAGCCGCGGTTGATCAGGGCGTCAACCATAAAGTTATCAAGATCATCTTTATTAGGCATACTTACAATAGCCCGTGTTACAAGCTTATTGTGCATCGGGTATCCGAATACATAAACAAAATCACCCCAATTCAAGTCTCTAACATCACCTAATTTGAAATTGAAAACCGGAAACCGAATCTGATCTACTTTGCTAAATTTATTGCCTACGATAGCTATGTCGCTTTTAGTATCAAAAGCAATTAATCGTAATCTACCTCCTTCCGGGAGATTCGAGTATAAATTCTGTCGTTTTTTGATCATAATACTTTCGATATAATCAGTTGGTTTCCCGTTCTTTATGTGATATGTGATTATAGTATCGGGGTAACTTACGATATGCGCTGCAGTAAGGAGGGAAACATTATTCCCGTTTATACCGATAATAGTTCCGGTGCCGGACGAGCTCTTATTAATTGTACTTGTCATCATTACATTATCCGAAACATCGCCCTCCTTGATATCCTGGTCAGTCACAGTACTATCTAAAAACAGATAATTGTTGTAAAAGGTAAGATTGTTTATAAGCACAAGAGATCTGCTGATCTGTTCAAGTGCATCCGAAACTTCTTTATTCGGGAATATACTGGTATAACTGTCATCGATTCTGATATTCTCCGTTGTTTTCTTAGTTGACGAACAAGAGGCGATAAAGATGATTAAAAAAAACAATAGAAATCTCGTGCTATTCTTCATAATTTTCCTTAGGTAATAATAATTTTTACTGATCGTTGTTTATACTTAATTTACTAATAATAAATAATAAAAACTGTAAATATGACGACTAAACACTTAGACGCAGGAACTATAAGAATAGTTGTAACAGATTCAGGATTAGGCGGATTATCTGTCCTTGCTGAATTAGAAAATAGACTTAGTAAAATTCATGTTTTTCAAAATGCTGAATTGATCTTTTTTAATTCTGTTTACTCAAAAGATCTTGGATATAACGAAATGAAGAGCAGCGAGGAAAAGGCAAATGTTTTCAACAATGCGTTATATACCATACAAAACAATTATAAACCGGATATTATATTAATTGCATGTAATACTTTGTCAGTTGTTTATCCGATGACACAATTCTCTAAGCAGAGCGAAACTAAAGTTGAAGGAATTGTTAAAGCCGGAGTTGAATTATTTCTGGAAAATCTGAAAAAGGAAAATAATAGTTCAATAATTTTATTTGGTACACCAACTACAATTAATTCAGGTCTGCATAAGTCTTTGCTGATTGAAAAGGGCATTGATGAACACCGAATCATAAATCAATCTTGTCCGATACTTGAATCGGAAATTCAGGATGATCCGGAATCAGTAAAAGTATTTGACCTTATTCAGCAATTTGTAAATGAGGCAGGCAATAAAATTATTAATAGAAATGAAAAAGTCTACGCCGGGTTCTGCTGTACGCATTACGGTTATAGCTCGGATATTTTTGGAAGGGTTATGAAAGATAAGTTCGGAGGCAATGTGGAAATTCTGAATCCGAATAACAAAATGGTGAAATCTTTGATGAAAGACAGAACTGAAAATTATAAGAATTCAACTTTGAGTGTAAAAGTTGTGTCACAAGTGGAAATTTATGAGCATGAAAAACAAGCCCTTTCGAAAATACTTAAAAGTATTGCACCTCTAACCGTTGCGGCAATTGAAAATTATGATTTGAGACCGAACTTGTTTGGGAAATAAATTTCAATTAGTGTAATTTTTTGTAAAGATATTTCAAAGCAATAACAAACCTCGGTCCCGGTCTGAAGAAAAGATC
>QILJ01000227.1 GCA_003233295.1 Ignavibacteria bacterium
TGCGATTCTACGAGAGAACTTAATATCCGAATTGAGTTTTCCAGATCATATAGCTCATCCCGCGTCTCAATTTCATACCCGATCGGCACTCTTTTTTCGATAAACAGTTTTATCCTTTTTGAGATATTAATAATGGGACTTATAACAAAATAATTTATCAGATAAGTAAAAATGAATACAAACCCCAATGCTGAAACTGATGCAATAATACCCGGCATTACAGCGCTGCTTTCATTTTTACTCATCTCAACAGCTGTAGCATAAATTGCTTTTTCATTCAGTTCAATTATCTCGTTAACTTTATCTTTTATCTTTTGAAATTTTGAATGGACCTCTTTAAAATACCAATCGAGATCACCCTCTTTCTTTGTTCCGACAATTGGTTTTTGCCAAAGATTTTTAAAAGCGGAATATTCATTTCTGATCTCCAGAATAATTTCATCTTCCTTTGCTGAAGTATTGCTATTCTGTAAAGCGTGTAAGTTATTGTTGAACAGGGTATCACCGTTTTGCAGAATTTCTCTTCCCTTTTTCCATTTTCCCATATGCAGCAGAAGAATACCACTATCTTCCCTTTCAAGCCCTTCTACCATTCCTCTTGCCGAACGCATACTTTCATAGTTTTTTGAAATTACTCTTGACACAGAAGTACTGATATTACTGAGTTGATAAGCAGACCAAGCCCCAGCTATAAATAGCATCAAAGCTAAGATCAAAAATCCAAAAAATATTTTACCTTTAAGTTTCATCTTAATTCCATTAATATTTACATTACAAACTTATTCATATTATTTTAATAAATGAACTATCTACTTAAAGTTGACGGAGTATCAATCGGAATATTTTTAATTGCTCCAAGAAACAGAGAATCAAACTCTCGTCTGCCTTTGGCGGGTTAAATGTTGTTTGTAAAGAATGATTAATAAATTTTTGGAATGATTATATTTGATTTGGTTAAAAAGGTTAAAGGTATAAAATGTATGATAACATAACCGGAATAATACTGAGCGGCGGAACGAGTTCAAGGATGGGTGAGAATAAAGCTCTTTTGCCTCTTGGAGAAAAAAGAGTGATTGAACATATCACAGATCTGATGCGCTCAATTTTTACGGAAGTCATTTTAATTACAAATACGCTTGAAGAATATGAGTTCCTAAATATACCAATGTTCAAGGATATTTTTAAGGTTGGCGGACCTTTAGCAGGAATTCATTCCGGTTTGGTAAACTCTAAAACCGAAGATAATTTTGTTTTATCGTGTGATATGCCTTTAATGAAACCAGAGATAATAAAATCAATAATTGAGTTTGAAACGGACAAACCAATTACAGTTTGCAGTTCGGAGGGATCTCTTCAGCACTTGGCGGGTAAATATTCAAAATCCATTTCACAAACTGCTGAGGAATTACTACGCCGTGAGGCGGGAAATATTGGGCAGAAAAAAGGGAAACACCGCGCTAAGGTTTATTCATTACTGAATGATGCTGGATTTGAAACGATAAAAGCTGAGGAACTACCCGGGTATGATCCCGCCATTTTTTTCAATATGAACAATAAAGAAGATTACCAAAAAATGTTGTCTGTGTTTTAATCATTAATCGTAATTGACTTATCCACCTCTGCGCTGTGTACTTTTATATTACTGCTTGACTTAAGTATCTGATGACCAAGCCATTTCTTAGCTTCCGGTTCTCCGTGAACAAGAACAACTCGACTCGGTTTTAACTTTTCGGCAATCGTTAATAATTCTTCCCTTGTACTGTGCGAAGGGAAATGGAACCTGCTTATGGAGCATCTGACTTTTATTTTCCTATCGATACCAATTTCTATTTCGTAACCTTGATTACTTTCAGCAATTTGGTGTCCGGGTGTACTTGGGTCCATATACCCAACAATGAAAATACCGAATGATTTATGATGCAGCCAGTATTTCATCAGTTTATTAGACATAGTATTCTCCAGCATCATACCGCTTGATGCAAGCACAATAGAGGAATGCCTTTTGTAATAATCGGGATTTACAATATCGAAATAATATCTGTTAATATCATAAAGATGAGCAATTTTTCTGCTTATTCCTCCTGTGAATATTTCTACTTCCGACAATTTCCCCGATCTCATTTTGTTATGCAGAAACATTAATATCTCCTGCATTTTACCAAGAGAGAATACCGGTATAAGAACCGAACCGCCGGAATGAATTATTCTATTCGCTTCTTTTATCAGTTTCTCCCCTTCGGTTTTTACCGTACCAATTTCCTCCGATTCAGTAGCGGCATAAGTTGATTCGGTTATCAAAACATCAACCGGTTTATCAGGCAGAACTGCACCGTCCATTAACATCTGTGATGAAAGTTTTATATCGCCTGTGTAGAATATCCATCTGTTTTTATATTCGATCAGGATTGAAGCAGAACCAAGGATGTGCCCGGCATCATAAAATGTTATTGTGACTGCATCATTCGATGAATGGCGCAACCCGAAAACTTCAATGCTCTTTTGATATTCAACTTCCGTTATACTTCTTAATATCAGATCGATATCATCATGGTCATATAATAATTGATCCGATGTGCCGGTCATTTGTTCATTAGTAATTCTGACTGTATTGTGAAGAGTTAGTTTTGCAACTTCCAAAGTTTGTTTTGTCGTATAGATCTTTACATGAGGAAATTTTTTGATCAAAAAAGGCAGCGCCCCGATATGATCTTGATGTGCATGAGATATGAAAAGAAAATCTAACGGTTCATTTTCGATAAGTTCAAATTTAGGGAGTGACTCTTTCCCGGTTTTTCTGGGATGAATTCCGCTATCAAGTAAAATTCCGGTGCCGTCAATATTCAGATAAAAACAGCTTGCACCAACTTCATCAGCGCCGCCTAGCGGAAGGAATCTGATCATTGCACTTCAATTTCTTTCTTTTCTGTTTCCCTCATTTCCCGGCGTTCTCTGTACAATTGACCGATCTCAGCGCCAAGAAGAAACACGATTGAAGCATAGAATATCCAGAACATTACTACAGCAAAAAATAGAAATGTGCCGTATAGTTTATTTAAAGCTAAGAAGTTCACTACATAATACTCAAAGACCAGCCGGACGACCTCCCACAGAATTGTTGCCCAAATCGCTGCCACAAGTGAAACTCGCGGACCCAATCTCCCATAAGGAATGAATTTATAAAACAAGTAAAACATTATGAACATTAACACCAATGACAGATATGTAACTAAATCGTTAGCTAGAGTTCCAAACCCGAATTGTTTAAGTATTTCAATTTTTTCAGTCAATGAAACGAAAAAATTAATTATCGGGAGAAGAAAAGTTGATAACAAGATAAATATTAGAATTAAGATCACCATTCCAAAGTCTCTCAGCATTCCGACTACAGCGCTTTTAGTTTCCTCTACTTTGAATATCTTGTTAAGAATTGTACGCATACTGCTGAACAACCAAGTTGAAGTAAAGAGCAATCCGAATGAACCGATCCAACCGGCTAAAGATTTATACTGTACAACTTCCGGTATTCGTGAAAGGATAAATCTTTTCATATATTCAGCGGAAGCGTGGTACGGAATTATTTCTTTGATCGCTGTATTTACCTGCTCTTCAATTGTACTGGGGTCTATAATACTTCCAAGCACAGAAAAGATCAGCAGAACTAATGGAATAGCGCTTATGATTATTGAATAGGCAATTCCCGCCGCAGAAAGGAATAAGTGACCGCTATGTAAACTGCGAAACAATCCGCCAATATAGTGATCAATAAATGCAGTTATCCATTTGTAAGTTTTAACTGAAATTTTTTGGCTTATAAAGTTTTCTATCTTAGACCGTAACATTCATCTTTCTACTAATTGTATTATAGTATATATCAATTAGTGTTTCTAATGATATTGTAATTTCGTCATTTATTTTAAGATCTTTTTCAGTCGTTT
>QILJ01000300.1 GCA_003233295.1 Ignavibacteria bacterium
ATAAGAGCATGACCGGTTGGATCATATTCGGTATTAGTATCACCGGGATAGTTAATCGGTCGCGCTTCGTAAATATTCCCGTCCAGATCAATCATAAAATGATAAGGAATATCGATCCATCCTTTTTTATCTCTACTCCATTTCTGGAGTTTTCTTAAAGCTTCTTTCGGGTCTTCATCCTTCGTGAATTCAACTCCGCCATGATGGATAGTGATCTTTGTAATTTTAGCTTCTTCCCCACTCGCTGCGCTTGATGACTTTTAAGTCCTTAGGATAATTCAATTCCTTGACGGGTATTTTTTCTTCCTGACCATTGACCAAACTAGTAAACAAGAAGACCATCAATAACTGCAATAATAATTTTTTCATAAACTCGACCTTGATTTTCATACACTTTATAATATCAATCGTTTTATTACAATTAACTATGTTGATGCATCAATTTTTTTTAGTTTTCAATATTAAAATTTAATGAATATTAAGCAAAAAAGGTTATTTGATGAACTCAGAGAATGGCAACTCGGAAATCAAGCTAAAAAAAACATTTACACTTCTGGACGATTTTGCTCCACCTACGTATGAAGAATGGAAAGAAAAAGTAATTTCAGATTTAAAGGGAAAACCTTTTGAAAAGCTGCAGACAAAAACTATTGAGGGCATTGTACTCCACCCAATATACACAAAAGCGGATCTTGAAAAACTGCAAACCAAAGATCAATTTCCCGGATTTGCCAATAAAATTAGGTGTTCCAGAGCTTCGGGTTATTTGAAAGATAATTGGTTTGTTTCTCAAAATATTAGTTACGGCGATCCGGCAGAATTTAATGCCACTTTAAAAAACGATTTGGAAAGAGGACAAACAGCAATATCTGTTTCGCTTGATAAAGCTTCTATGCTTGGTTTGGATGCCGATTACGCAAAAACAGAAGATGTTGGGAGAGATGGAGTTTCTATTTCCGGTTTAAACAGTTTTTCCCGTGTATTGGATGGAATCAATATCCAAAAGTTTCCTCTATTTATTCAATGCGGATTTTCATCTGTTCCAATGCTTTCAATCTTAAGTGCATACTGCCAACAAGAGAAAATTGATATTACCAATATTGCCGGAGCGGTTGAGGCTGATCCGATTTCTTTTTTAACATCTGAAGGTAAACTTCCAGTTACTTTAGATTTTACATTTGATAAAATGTCTGCTGCTTTAAATTGGACGAAAACTAATGCACCGAACATTAAAACAATTACCGCAAGTAGTCTTTTATACAGTAATAGCGGCGCAAATGCCGTGCAGGAGTTATCGTATATTTTGGCTTTTGCAAATGAGTATATAAAACGAATGTTAGAATACGGTTTCACTATTGATGAAATTATCAATAGTATGAAAGTCACTGTTGGTATTGGTTCTTCTTTCTTTACGGAAATATCAAAACTACGGGCGTTAAAAATCCTTTGGAAAAATTTGGTTGAAGCCTACAAGGCAAAAGAGGAATCAAAAAAAGTTCACATTCATGGAGTTACTTCAATATTCAATAAAACTTTGTTCGATCCGCATATAAATATTTTAAGAGTTACAACGGAAGCTTTCTCGGCTATCATGGGCGGAATTGACAGCTTACACACAAGTCCGTTTGACGAATCGTTTTCTATACCGGATGATTTTTCAAGACGAATTGCCAGAAATACTCAAATAATTTTGAATGAAGAAGCTCACTTTTCAACACCAATCGATCCGGCAGGCGGCTCGTATTATGTTGAAACACTAACCAATGAATTGGCAAAGTCAGCTTGGAAAAACTTTCAAGTAATTGAAAAGAATGGTGGCATGATTGAAGCGCTTAGATCCGGTATGATTCAAAATCAAATCGGCGCAACCGTTGAAGAACGAAACAAACAAATAGCGAAAAGAAAATCTGTGATTGTTGGAACAAATATGTATGCAGATCCTAACGAAACTCCAATTGAAACAAAATCGTTTGATCATGCAGCGCTACAGAAAAAGCGGGCTGAATTTTTGCAGAAGTTCAGAACATCCGGCGAGTTAAAACAGAATCATTCAATTCTAGATAAGTTGAATTCACTTACCGAAGAGAAAAGCAAGAAGATAATCGATATCAGCGCTCAAGCAATTTTGGAAGGTGCTACTTTAGGAGAAAACAGTTGAGAGGATAATTCCGCATCGTGCAGCTGAACCTTTCGAGAAATTAAGACTGAAAGTTAGAGTGTTGGAAATTACTTCTGGAGCTAAACCAAAAGTGTTTTTGGCAACAATCGGCTCAGTCAAGGAATATAAAGCACGCGCAGATTTTTCAAGATTCAAGAGGCTTTTTCGAAATTGCCGGATTTGATGTTGTTTATCCGCAAGGATTTGATACGGTTGACAAAGCAGTAACAGAAACAATTAAATCGAATTCCAAAATTGCAGTTATCTGTTCAACAGATGATAAATATTTAGAAGTTGTACCAAAGTATGCAAAAGAATTGAAGAAGCAGAATCCTGACATTTTCATCGTACTAGCAGGTTATCCGAAAGATAAGATTGACGAATACAAGCAGAACGGTGTTGACGAGTTCATATACCTTGGTGCGGATGCTTATTCAATACTTAGTAAAATGATAAATGCTTAATGATAAATTTTTAATTATATGATTTTAGTTATATGAATAAGAAAAACTTGATATTAGATAAGACATTTGATTTTTCACTTGATATAATTGAGCTTTATAAAGTTCTTAGACAAAATAATGAATTCGTTATTTCAAAACAATTATTACGTTCCGCTACCAGTATCGGAGCAAATGCCGAAGAAAGCAGTGCAGCACAAACTAAAAAAGATTTTATAACTAAGATGAGTATCGCTTCAAAAGAAGCTAGAGAATCTCGTTACTGGCTGAGACTTTTAGATAAAAGTCAACTAATAAAATATGACTATAAAAATTACTTATTAAAAATTGATGAAATTGTAAAAATTTTACCAGCTATTGTAAAAACGGCACAAACAAGCACTAAGTAAATATTTTGATAACATGCTTGAAAGCCATTTACAATTTAACATTAAGCATTAAAAATTATTTTATGGAGAAATGATGTTTCCAAATTTTGCAGAGATTGATCTTAAAATAGAAAAAGGTCAAATTCAAAAGGAAGAATGGGAAAAAGAATTTCAGCAAGAGACTGGAAAAAATGTGGATGATTTTAACGCTCTTACACTGGAAAAGATTCATCTTAGACCTATCTATATAAATAATGACATTGAAAAAGTTGAGCATCTGAATTATATGTCGGGTTTGCCGCCATACTTACGAGGACCTTACAGCACTATGTATGTAAGCCGCCCATGGACAGTACGCCAATATGCCGGATTCTCAACTGCGGAAGAAAGTAATGCTTTCTACAGAAGAAATTTGGCACAAGGTCAGATGGGACTTTCCGTAGCTTTCGATCTTGCAACTCACCGAGGCTATGATTCCGATCACGAACGGGTTGTCGGCGATGTCGGTAAAGCAGGTGTGGCTATTGATTCCGTTGAAGATATGAAAATTCTTTTTGACGGAATACCGCTTGATAAAATGTCGGTTTCAATGACAATGAACGGAGCGGTACTTCCGGTACTTGCGTTTTATATAGTTGCTGCGGAAGAGCAAGGTGTGGAGCCAAAATTATTGTCCGGCACAATTCAAAACGATATACTAAAAGAATATATGGTAAGAAACACATATATCTATCCACCGAAAATGTCGATGAAAATTATTGCGGATATTTTCAAATTCACTTCTGCCAATATGCCTAAGTATAACAGCATCAGTA
>QILJ01000402.1 GCA_003233295.1 Ignavibacteria bacterium
TCATTTAACCACATGCGGATTCCATCGTTACTGCCGACACCTACCTTTATCATTTTATCCTCATTCATTTTAAAAACTCTTGAGGCATATACAATTCCATCTTCTGAAGGATGAAATATTTTTGTAAAATCAATATAACCAGATTCATGATTGATATACGATCTCCATTTTACCTCCCTATTTTCTATGCCTCTATAAACTTTGTTCACATCAAATTCATTCTCAGGAGGATAACTAATTACTAACCCATTACCATTTGTATTTTCAAAACGACCAATTATCCACCAGTCCGAAATGAAATCCGGAGCACTTTTTGCACGCTCAATAAAAGCGGAAATATTACCGATCTCCTCTTGCTCAGCCATCCTAGTGATCTTATGTTCTGCAACAATTCTTTCGAACTTCTGCACAACTTCAGGCATATCTTTCTTGCTCAAAAATGTTTTTCCGCCTGTCGCATAAAAGTACAGACGTGAATATAAAATTGGTAAGTGAGCAAGTTCTACTCGTTTCAGCAATGCCGGATCATCCGAAGCGGCTTCTTCTGCCTCGATAAATAATGTTTCTGCTTTCTTCACTACTTCCGGAGTTAAGTATCCTCCATCTGTCGGTTCCGCAAAAATACTAAAATAGACGCTGTCGGGTTTAACTTTATCATGCAGCATTTGGATATACTCACTGATATATGGCGCTGAAGGACCATATACATTTGTCACAAATTCATTAACCAATGCCCACCCATCCTGCCACGGATTCCACATAAGCTGTGCAAAAACCCATGCGCGTAATTCGCCGAACTCTCCGCCTCCATCATCAGGAACATTACTCCCCTGAGCAAACAAACCTATACATCCATTCTCTGCATAGAAACGTACATCATTTACCATGCGCTCAAAGTTTGGATATGGCATAAGATACCGTGCATAGTCGGTAAAATAATCCCAGATAGTAATACGTTTTGATATTTTATCCCAAGCTTGCAATCGTTCAACAAAAGGAATGTGACTGCTGCATTCCCCGATAGGATGGGCTGAGCAATAATTATAATGACACATACGGATAGTAACATTATCTGCAGGTCTCAAAGTTTTCGGCGGAATCTCCGTATAAACATATGCCAGAGTTTGTAATTTTATATTTGGATAAACTTTTGCAACAGTATCAGCAATTTGATTTACAAAATTGATCAGAGTGCCAGAATGACTACCCTCGGCATTATCTAATTTTTTACAATTGTCGCATTCGCAATAACCATATCCATCATTCTGATCTATTGAAAAAACACTAGCTTCGGGATGTTCCTTGATCCATCTAAAGACAGTTTGAGTGGCAATTTTTACAACTTCAGGATTTGTAAGACAGAGTTGGGCATTATGTCCCTTACGTTTTCCATCAACCAGGGAGAAATACTCAGGATGACTTGCAAAATACTTATCCGGAGGCACAAGGCTATAAAACGTATGTACAAAAGGATAAATAATAAAACTTCCTCCAAGTGAATCCGGGATAGGAACTGTACTTGGAGCTAAGCGATTATGCACAGCCCATTCGGTATCGTAAGCTTCCTTGTACCAAGCTTCACGATATTCAAATGCAGGTTTCTGTCTGATTTTTTCAGCAGGTAAATAGATAGTATTTTTTTTAGGAATATTAATAACTTCACGTGTGTACCATCTGCAGCCCAAATCACTGAGAAAGCCAAGCACTCCATAAAGTGTTCCACGCGGTTCACCACCAGCTATTAGCAGATTGCCTTCAATTGGTCGTATAATAAATTCTTCATTTCCGAACTCTTCTTCTTTAATTCCGGCAAGCAGCTCTTTGGGGGCATCTTTAAATCCTATGACAATTAACTTTGTCTTAGAATCGTAAGTATTGACGATTGGTAATTTCAATTCTGTGATCTCATTTAGATATTTTTGAAGTTCGTGTGCTGCATATTTTTCCGCCGGTATTGCATGTTCAGATACATAAATTTTAAATTGGCTTTCACCGTTTTTAATTAAAGGTTTATCACCTGATTTAGAAAGGCGTATAATAAGGAAACGAATATAAGGATAAAACCATTTCGAATATTCAAATTAATGTTTTGCATAAAAAATGTCCTGTTTTTTAATTCACTTTTTATTCTGTTTTGAATCAACCATCATCAGAGATATGATTAATTAACTACTTTAACTTATATTGTAAATCCGGTATTTTATTTCCTTCCTTATCTGTAATTCTGAAGCAGAATCCCCAATTTCCTCCCAGATTGCTTACCTTCAACAGGATTTGCGATTCTCCTTTAGGAAGTGTGACATCAACAGTATCGTCATCCAAAGTAACTAAACGCCCGGACGGATCATTCCAATTCCAAATTTCTTTTCCATTCAGCCACACTTTCACTAAGTCATTACTGCCCAGCCGAAATTGGACTTTTCTTTCATTCGGGGAAACTACTTTTACCGCTGCGTAAGCGCTTGCATATCCAACATTCTTAAAGATCGGGATAAAATCAATCTTACCCAAATACTGAGGGTTATGTAGTTCTCGCCATTTAATTACCTCACCGTTCTTACCAATATCAAAAGTTGCCGAGAAGTCAATCTTCTTTTCAGGCGGATAAATACTTTCATGACTTCGGCTGCCGGTATTTTCAAATGGACCTATAATCATCCAATCAGTTACTAGTCCCAACTCACCGGCAAAAGCGGGGCAAAAGCGGAAGTTGTGATCCTTCCAAGTCCGCGGTTCAAATAATCGAGGGCAACATCATGAAGGATATAGTCTTTATTCATTGAATATAGTTCATCGACAATATCTTTGCAGCGCTTAAGTTTCTCTTTAAATTCGGTAAATGAAATATTCTGCTCTGCTGCTTTTCGCAATTTTATATAATTATCAAGATATTCAAAACCAAGCGCAACCGCTTTAACACGTTCTTTCACAACTTCTGATTGAGCCTTTGCAACTGCTTTATTAATTGCACTTCTGCACTGATTTAAAACATCCTCGGTAAATATTTGCGGATAAGCAACTTGTCCCCACTCAATTTTGTTTGGAGTCACTCTTAATGCCGATTCCAATACTTTATAATATTCTGCCATTGGAGCAGCGCTTTCTGCAAAGAAGTTTTTAGTATAATCCTCCATCAGCGCATCGAAATCCAAATTTGCATTCCACATAACTTTAGCAGCAACGTAAAAATTAGGCGCTAGCGTTGCCCATGAATTATGGCTCTCAAAAGAAAATCCCTTAATTCCCATTGCAAGATATTCTGACATTTCTCTAAAGCGTGCACCGAATAAAGGCCACGGCAGTTCAGCATTAAAAGGAGTTGGATCGTAATCATAAATATAAATATTGGAAGTTGCTTCAGCCCATCCCGCCAGATCGCGTTTCATATCTTGTCGTGAACTGCAATGCAGATCACCGATTCCGTGCGCACCGCAATACATGCTTGATGTAAATACGATAATAACATTGGGATCGATCTTCTCTTTTATTGGCGGCGTTGAGTAATTAACGTAAGCATAAGTAGTTACCTTTTTGCCTGGATGTTTTTTTTGAATTCCCTGTGCAACTAAATTCAGGAAATGAATATACCTATCCGTAACAACCGGTTTGTTTTCCAAATACTTGTCTTTACCGCCGACATCTAAGGTTTTACAATTGTCACCTTCGCAAAAATCGGTGTTGTCATCCGGGCATAAAGAATAAGCTTCAACCTGCGGGTTTTCATCGAAGTATCGGTTAATACGTTCTATCACTAATTGTACAACTTCCGGATTTGATGTACAAAGCTGGCTTGGTTGACGTTTACCATTTACAAGTGCATAATATTCGGGATGTTTATCAAAATACTCTTTTGGAGGAAGTGTATTAGTGAGGTTATGACCGTGCCGGATAAGCGGATTCGCAACTTTATTTCTTAGCTTCCACATTTTGAATAAATCGGCGGTTTCCTTTGGACCGCCATACGCCCACCAGATCTGCCGAAATGAGAAATCGGGTTTTTCTGTTCGTGTATGGATCTGCCATTGCAATTTCACAGAAGTAGGCACAACTTCCCCGATTTTTCCAGGCATGAACCAGCGGCAGCCTAAGTCTTCGAGGAAAGTATAGACCGCAAATGCCGTTGCCGTAGAATCTTGCCCGACAAGATAAATATC
>QILJ01000104.1 GCA_003233295.1 Ignavibacteria bacterium
GTACAGATATTTATCCAGATGCAGATGCACCTTTTCAATTATATGAACCTGATTGACCTTGTCTAATGTAGTTATTATTTTTTCCTTCAGAACATCGTTAGGCATCTGAAAGGCTGGCTCATGCTTATTTTCAATGGTTGTAGAATACTCATATGGCAATAAGTCTCCGATGCGTTGTTTGGCCATATAACCCTGCCAATGAAGCCCCTTCGGGTCAAAATATCCATTCTTAGTAAAAAGGATTTCACTATTACTGTCGAAGGAAATATAGCTGACTCCGTTTCTGGGATATATTATTTTTAGGCTATTCGGATAAAGCAATAGTTTTACATCTAGATTCTCCGCTTGAATATTGTCTTCTAAATGAATTTCATTTGACCCTCTATAGTCAAATACCATAAATTTTGATTTATGAAGTTCGTCATTCCACAAAACCCGAAAAAAATGCATTCTCGAACCAAGATAGGCTTTCTCTCTTCTTTCTTGAATTTGTAATATTTCTTGCTTTGAAAATGTTGTGTCCTCTTCAAACATTGAATATCCCAGATACTTCATTCCACCCTTATCCTTCTTAAACTCTTCTAAAAAATACCTGATCTTGTATCCGAGCCCTTTGTTTGAAATAACTAAAGGTCCAGAAGAAAAAGCAACCAATGTCCCTGACGATTTATTGTATTCTAAATGAAGATCTTCTAAATTCTCTATTGTACAATTCTTGGCATTTTTTGTTTGACCCAGGAATTCCTTTAGAAACGTTTTCATCATTTTCTTACGTGATCTACTGCCTTTTGCCACCACTACCAGCGGATCTAACATATATGTGTGAGGTGTTAAGTATACTTCGTAATATTCCCCAGCAATGTAATCTTCAATGAGCGCTGACTGATAACCAACGCAGCTCACTATGATATCTTGGCCGGGATTCTGACTAACGTTTAATTCAAATTTACCATCGATATCAGAGACAGACCCATTGAATGAATTGTTAAAATAGACATTTACATATGGTATGGATTCATTGGTTTGAGAACTTAGTACTTTACCAGATATTATTTGGGCATCAAGATCGTATTGGATTAATAAAACTATGGAGAATACTATCAGGAGATGATGCCTGGGTACAACAGCCATTAATTTATATATATCGATAATAATTATTACTAATTTTGACATTCAGGTTCTTCAGTTGTGATTTTCATACAACATTACTGCACCGGTCTTAAGATACTCAATTAAACCAAATTGCCCTTTCGGGTCTATAAAATTGATATGGACTTTATCTTTCTCGATTAGCCAGAGGATGAAATCAGGATAAAAGACCGCTGAGTCATTGTCCAGGTAAATCGTCCAGGTAAATCCCTGTTGACTTCAAGGATTCAATGTTTCTCAAGAGATAGACATCAATATTTTTGAATTCTTGTTTTATCTAAGAAGTGGATCATAAATATGTTTGTAGAGTTTTAATTCCATCCTATCTGTTTTTGGATCACAGCCTGTGGTAACATTAACAGAAAAGGCATGGATTTGGAATAGTCGAGCTGCTCATAAAACAATCCTAAGCGGTTCAGGTTAAGGTAATAATCGTTGATATGGCGATAATAATATAGCTCGCTTTGTACATACCAGGCTTTCTCGCCCAACTTGTGCGCTATAAACCATTTTTCCAACAGCCTGCCGACTCTTCCATTGCCATCTTCAAAAGGATGGATATTCACAAAAGCAATATGAATGAAAGAGGCATAGTAAAATACCTCCTCAATGCTCAAATCCTGCACCTTCAGTTTTTCAATGTCGCTCCATAACTTGTCCAACAGGGTTCTAACTTTGCTTCCCGGTGCTGCCTCATATTGAATGCGGAATGTTTTATGTTCCATTACCACCATGTTACCGGTTCTGCAAACGCCTCTTTTGTGTTCCGGTAATAAATGGGCAGACAACAGGGCATGTGTTTGATTAAAGTTCTCCTTAGTGAGTTCGTTTTTTTGCGCAAATATATATGCCTGATAAAGGTCGTTGGGTTTTTGAACAACGTCTTCCAAATATTCAATATTCAGCATTTTATGTTTGATGTAGCTGTCTATGTCCAGAGGTTCACCTTCTATTTTGCTTGAAGCCATTACAGAAACAGAAGTGTAGAAACTAAAACTAACTGTAGAGAGTTCTGCATCCTTCAGTGCGTCATACGCTTCCTGCAGGCCTTTTGGCACCTGCTTCATGTATGCAGGCAGCAATGCGGTATTGATGATTTGAAGGGATAGGTTTTCCATCGGCCTTACTGGTTAAAGGTGCCTGTATGAATGATGGAAACCGAGAGTTGCCTTTTGCCTACCGTAAGCTGCTTGCCCTTTTCGGTGGGTTGGCCTGCATTGGTAATTTCACCATCCAGCAATTCCTGAAAGTAGGGCTTAAGGGTATCCCAATCTTTTACAGTAAAGTCTTCCGGTAAAAATATTCGAGGTTCTCTTGAGAGGGGTTTTGGGGTTTGGCTCATATTTAGATTAGTCACAAAATCAAAGCCCGAAGTTAGCTCATTTAGTGTTTAGTTTTGAGTGTTTAGGGTTGGGTTTAGTTTGGAAAACCTCATAATCTGTCTCATGGTCCAATCCCGTAAACCCATGGCAATAATGCTCACCACCTGGTAATAGAAGGTATGGTCATTTCGAGTCAAACTGTGCACTACCAACCATAGGAATACCCTCGGAGGTTATTCCTTCAATTTCCACCATATAATTGGTAAGGTAATCTGCGTTATAGAACGATACCTCAGCGGTTCCGGTAGAATCTATCTGGAACTCAGGATTCCAATAAAGAGTGGACCTAAAATCAGGCTTTGCATGTGCCTCTTTATCCGTTGAATAGTCCGGGCTGAAAAATTCCCGGGAAACGTAATAGCCAACATTGGTCAAATTAATAACACCGGTGCGTCTTTGAAATTTCGAAGTGATTCCAGGTTTCCTTATGATTGATATTAATCCTCTCATAACCCCCACTGACTCAACATGGACAATCGGAATATTAAGAATCTGCTCCTTGCCTACCGGAAATCCATCAATCAGGTACATAGGCTCACCACCTAAATACTCACCCTTATAGTTTTTAGCGCGGCCAACAATAATCCTTGGGTCTAGCACACTGCCCAGCACAAATACTTCGGAAACACGCCCCTGGAGCAAATGAAATATATTCAAATAAGAATCAGCATTGGGCATTTCATTTAAATCGAGTGTTGTCATTCTATTGTAAGATTTTCTATTCTTTTTCCCCTGTGATTACTACGCCTTCTAAATAGGTGATTGAATCTATTCTATTAAACGCTATATCAATTTCAAGGCGCCGATGGCTTTCCTCCAATCTATAGACGGTATTGCCATAGAAGGTACTTGTTGAATTAGCCATAGTGCTAAATTCCGGATACTCTTCAGAAACCAGATCTATGTCCAGGTTGCTTTTTCCTTTGGAGTTCCGTGCCTGCAAAACCATTTCGGTATTTTCGTACACCTGCAGTGGATACATATGAAAATGACCGGTAGAGTCGATCTTGGCTTCAGCATATTGTGGTTCCCCGGAAACAGTAATCATGGTCATCTTCCCGGCTTCGATTGATTTATCTCTT
>QILJ01000140.1 GCA_003233295.1 Ignavibacteria bacterium
TTTTAACCTGGTATGGTCTATACAGAATAGGCAACGATAATAATGGAAAAACAAAAAATCTTTGGAGTGGCAATCCTAATAATTGGGGCTTAGCACGTGTTAGAGCAAATAATGAAAATGATATTGTCGCTGTCGGCATCAAGGGCAGAATTTGGCATTATAACGGAGTAAACTGGAAGTTATATTCAGAACTAATCAACAATAAAGATAATTTACGCAGTGTTGCAATCAAGGATAATCTTATAGTTGCAGTTGGAAACAGATATAACAATGGGATAGAAAATTATGGTTTAATTCACTTAGGCAAAAGATAAATTCAATCACACAAATAACGAGGTCAATATGAAAAGCATTCTTTTTCTTTTAACTATTATTGTTCTTTTATTCACTGAGATGTTCTCTCAGTCAGCGAGTTTTCAGGGTATTTCATTTACAGGGACAAGGCCTCCGGATCCAGTAATCGCTGCGGGACCAAATCATATTGTGATAGCTGTAAACAGCAAGATATCTTTTTATACCAAAACTGGGGCATTAGTTAACTCTATTGGTCTAAATAGTTGGTTCAGTTCCGTTAATCCTCCTGGAGAACCTTTTGATCCAAAAGTAATCTATGACCAATTTTCAAGCAGATTTGTTGTAATAGCTCTTTCGCGTAATGGTGACTTTACCCAATCTTCATATCTTGTTGCTGCTTCTCAAAGTTCTGATCCAACTTCCGGATGGTATTTTTATAACTTGAATGCCAGGCTTGATAATACAACAAATACAAACAACTGGGCAGACTTCCCGGGGTTAGGCTATAACGAAGAAGCCATTTATATTACCTCGAATCAAATGCAAATTTTTGGACAGGGCGATTTTGAATATTCAAAAGTAAGAGCATTAAAAAAGGCTCAACTCTATTCAGGCAGCACACCTGATTATAAAGATTTTACGGGGATGAATAATTCTAACGGTATTAAAGCAAAGGATATTAAACCGTCTCACCAATTTGGAACTGCAACTGGCTTTTATCTAATGAATACAAGCAGCAGCTTAAATTCGCCCAATTTCGTAACTATTTGGCGCGTTGATAATCCTTTCGGAACAAATCCATCCATAACCAGGCAAACTTCAATAAATATCGGGGCTTATAACATTCCGCCATCTGCGATTCAAAAAGGAAGCACTGAAACAATAGATACAAAGGATAGCAGAATTTCAGATGTTGTATATCGCGATGGTTATCTTTATGGAGCTTTTACAGCTTCTAATTCTAACAATGATGGTTCATTAATCAGGTATTTGAAAATAAATGCGGGTAACAATTCCATTGTTTGGAATGAAGCTTATGGAGGGGAAGCCGGAGTATTTTACTATTACCCTGAGATTTACCCTGATGTTGATGGTGATGTTGTAATGGTGTTCAATAAATCGAGATCAAATGACTATGCTGGAATTGCTTGGGCATTTAGAATGTCTTCAGGTCAATCAATGAGTTCAAGCAAATGGTTAAAAGAGGGGCAGGGTCCGTACGTAAATAAATTAAATAATGTTAATCGTTGGGGGGATTATAATGGAATTTGTTTAGACCCCGAAGATGGAAAGAAAATTTGGATCTATGGCGAATATGCAACAACGACAATTACAGATTGGAGCACTTGGGTGGGAAGCATTAGCACAGAACTATTAATCACATTTACTAATGTTATTGGCACAACAAATGCCGGTGGTAGTTTTACAGTTGGCACCACGCCGGTCAACTCAGGACAGTCTTTACCTTTAATAAATGGTAATACATACAACGAGCTAACAAATAATGAAAGATTTTCTAATTGGCAAAGCAGCGGGATTACCTATAAACAAAATAATTGGAATGGAGACAACACAAAATATTTTTTAAATAATTCTTTCCAAGCATCTTATGGTCCTAATAAAGATCAAAACGCAAATTTCAACTCTCTTAATTATGCAAAGGTTCAAGTTGGTCTTGAAGGGAACCCGATTACAGGCTTAGGTAATATGCAATTTCAGGATCCCTGGTATGTATTATCTGATGGTAGCCAGCCTGGTAACTATTGGATACCTGTAACCTCCTATTATGAGCCTGTAGGTAAAGCAGGCACAACTGAAAAAGGTGTGTTTCTAAATGAGAATCCTAACTTTTTACCAGATTTACCCAATTATTCCGTTAAAGCCCAATCACCACAAAACATTAACCTCGGCGGTGTTTTGGGCACGCATAAGTTTTACTTCAATAACTGGAGCGGTACGGGTGTAACATTTCAAGGTCCTAGCTCCTTACAAACGGCTGTAGTGTTTAGTACCACTAATGCCGTTGCACAAGCAAACTTAAAAGGCACACAGCTCTCTTCAGACACTTCCGCACTTGCAAGTAACGGACAGAGAAAACTAATAAAAACACCGAACGGTTATCTTCACCAAGTATATACAAGCTTAGGCAAGGTTTGGTATGAACGCAGTACAGACAACGGAGTTACCTGGGATATAATGAACGGGGGCAATCCGGTATCTGTCGGTACGGCTAAACTTATCTCTATGGATTATTTTAACACAACCGGGGGCAATGTCATAGCTATTGTTTACCAAGCATATAACAGTACCGGCTCAAACTTAATATTGGACTTATACTTAAACGGAGTATTTAAGCAGACATACGGTTTGGCAATTTATTCCCATTCCTCCGGTGATATACCCAACTTCAACACAAACCCTGTAGTAGCAATAAACTCAAACGGGCAGATACTTGTAACTTGGTATGTTGACGGAAATATAGCCGGAACAACAAGCGGGCTTTATTATAAGTACGGGTATATATATCTATCCTTTGGTATAGACCCGTTAATAAGCTGGTACACAAGCAGTCCGGTCAACCTTGGCGGTTCGGGTATCACCACAATCAACCCCTTCAGCCCTTCCAATTTGTTTATGAAAACGGCAACCAAATTTATCACCAAACATTTACAGACAACCCGAACAACATAAATCATATAGACATATCAACAGCACAAGATATATCTTCCGGCAGCGGTTTTGTAAGAAATAACAACCCTTCGGTAACGGCAATAAACGGCGGAGCGTATGCCGTGTGGGAAGGCAGAAAGCTTCTTCGAAACGGTACTGTAAAACCAAGCTGGGCTGTTGCTAAAAATCTTATAAACAATGTGTTCAGCCAGTTTAGTAATAGCAACGAAGTGCTTGATGCCTTGCTACCCAACATAAACTTGGTAGAGAACAGCTCTAAGGCTGTTTTAGCTTGGAGTGAAAACTCAACCGGTTATGTCGGTGAACCATCACCGGATACACTGCACGCACTAAATATAAACGGTAAATATATGCAAGTAAGCAACGGGGCAACAAAGAGCCAAATGTATGCAACCACACTTAACGTAAGTTCTTCACCCTTTTACTTTCAGCTTTCACAAAATATAGGCACTCTGCT
>QILJ01000193.1 GCA_003233295.1 Ignavibacteria bacterium
GGTTTTGTAGCGGAAATTTATTTTTGCCGTAGATTCGCGAATTAGCGGCAAAATAAAGCTTTATGTTCGTAATTCTTTACCGCCAAGTTCTTTTATTATAGCATTTATCAATGAACTTTCTTCTTCTGATAAATTATCATCAACATTTGAGATCACTTCTTTGGGGATGTCCTGGATTCTGGATTCTGGATTCTGGATAGGTTTGTTAGATGTTGATTTTTTAGCTGCGGTGTTATTCGCCGGTATTTGAGTCTCTGGTTTCGGTAGAGTTTCTAATTTAGGTTTTTTTTTTACGTCAGTTGAGCCAAAGTTTCCTGTTTTAATTTTTTCCAGCAATTCACTAATGGTTGAAGTTTTTTCAAATCCGATAATATGGCTGAGTACAATTTCTGTGAGCAGCTTCTGATTTTGAGATAACTTAAGCTGTCCTTGCGCTTTATTAAGATAGGTAAGAATTCTGAGGATATCAGCTTCGGAAAATGAATCAACATGATCCAAGTATTTCTTCTTTAGATTTTCAGAAGTCTCAACAAGTGAGGTGTCTTTTCTGAGGATCACAGTCATTATATTTCTGAAATGTTCAACAAGTCCTGCCATAAAATCGATATAATTCCAACCGTTATCGTAAAGAGCTTTGGAAACATCAAACGCTTCGTTGAAATTTTTCGACAGAAGTGCATCGGAAATTCTGAAATACAATTCCTCATCAATCAGATTCAGCATCTGCGAAACAATTTCGGCTTTTATCTTCATTCCGCCGAATGCAATTACTTGATCGAACAGACTTTGTGCATCTCTTAAAGCGCCGTCAGCTTTTTTTGCAATTAGCGTTAGAGATTTATCATCCACTTCAATATTTTCTATCATCCACTTCAATATTTTCCGATTTGCTGATCTTCAGCAATTGATCTTTAATTGCATCCAGGCTAATTCTTCTGAAATCATATCTTTGACATCTCGAAATTATAGTTAAAGGGACTTTGTGAATATCAGTTGTGGCAAAAATAAAAATTGTATGCTCGGGCGGTTCCTCGAGAGTTTTTAATAGTGCATTGAACGACTCGGTAGTGAGCATGTGAACTTCGTCAATAATATAAACTTTATAACTTCCCTTTGTAGGAGTTTGTAGGAGCGTATTTCACAGATTCACGAAGCGTTCTTATTTCCTCAATCCTTCTGTTTGAAGCTCCGTCAATCTCAATAATATCAAGCGATTGAGAGGAGTTGAACGAGTTGCACATTTCGCATTTATTACAAGGTTCGCCGTTAACTTGGTTTGTGCAGTTCAGCGTTTTGGCTAAAATTCTTGCGGTTGTGGTTTTACCAACTCCACGCGGACCGGCAAATATGTAAGCATGTGCAATTCTTTCACTTACAATTGCGTTTTTAAGCGTTCTTGTAATATGCTCTTGACCGACAATTTCGTCAAAAGTTCTGGGTCGCCATTTTCTAGCTGTTACTACATAAGTCATCTTTAAACCAAGTTAAAATCATACAAGAGCAAATTTATCTAATTCTAATTTACTAACCAAAAAATTACAGAATTGTTCTAAATAAAATTTATCTATTTTATTAAATGCTGAAAGTTCATAACTATCCAAATCCAACACTCCCCATACATTTTCATTGAGAATCAGCGGCACAACAATTTCTGATCTTGACCCGGAATCACATGCAATATGACCCGGAAATTTTTCCACATCATCAACTATCATTGTCTGCTTGTTAAGAGCAGAAGTTCCGCATACACCGTTACCGATTTTGATTTCCGTGCAAGCGGTATTTCCTTGAAACGGTCCGAGGAAAAGTTTATCGTTACTTCTGATATAAAAACCAACCCAGCTTATTTTAGCAAAACTCTGATTTAATGCAGAAGTAAAATTTGAAAGATTCGATATGATCTTATCAGTCGGATCAATCAAATACTCAAGCTGCTTTGACAACTGCTTATAAACAGCTTCCTCGTTTTGGGAATTATCAATATTCAACTCTGAAGACATCTACTTCTTCGCTTTCTTTGTTGCTCTGGCTCTGCCGAAAACATAGGGCAAAGCCTGTTTTATTTCCGCTATCGGTATTATTTTCATTCCTTCTTTTACTTCCGGTTTAATTTCGGAAAGATCCTTTTCATTATCAATCGGTATCAGTACGGTTTTAATTCCGCTTCTTTGAGCAGCAAGGAGTTTCTCATTCAGTCCGCCAATGGGTAAGATTTCACCCCTAAGAGTAATCTCCCCGGTCATTGCAACATTACTCTTGGATGGAATTTTTTTGAAAGCAGAATACATCGCCATAGCAAGAGTAATTCCCGCAGAAGGACCGTCTTTTGGAATTGCACCTTCGGGCAGATGAATATGAATTTCCTTCCCTTTATAGAAATTAACAGGAAGCCCTAGTTCCTTAGCGTTCGATCGCAAATAACTAAGGGCAGCCTGTGCAGATTCTTTCATCACGTCACCGATCTGTCCTGTGATCGTCATTCTTTCACTGCCGTTCATTATTGTTGCATCAACAAATAATATTTCCCCGCCGACACTTGTCCATGCAAGCCCGGTTATACTTCCGATACGACTTCCTTTTTTCGTTAATGTTCGTTTGAATTTAGGAATGCCAAGATATTTTTCAATTTTGGGAGCATCAATAGTATATGACGGAGTTCTTTTCTTTCTCCTTGCCCCGTTCATAACAATGTCATGAGCGGTTTTCCTAAAGACGGAAGTAATTTCTCTTTCCATATTTCTAACTCCGGCTTCACGTGTATAGTCATTGATGATCTTCTGAATAGCGTCATCCCTGAAGGTCAGCTTGAACTTATCTAATCCATGCTCTTTAAGCTGCTTCGGTATGATGTGACGTTTAGCGATTTCAACTTTTTCAAATTCTAAATAACCGGGAAGTTCAATGATTTCCATTCTATCCTGCAGCGGAAGAGGAATATTATAACGCACGTTTGCAGTAGTGATGAACATTACTTGGGATAGATCATAATCAATATCAAGATAAT